>JBLHKO010000043.1:0-21267 GCA_047620145.1 Gammaproteobacteria bacterium
TGGCACCTCGATGTCGGCTCATCTCATCCTGGGGCTGAAGCAGGTCCCAAGGGTATGGCTGTTCGCCATTTAAAGAGGTACGCGAGCTGGGTTTAGAACGTCGTGAGACAGTTCGGTCCCTATCTGTCGTGGGCGTTGGAGATTTGAGAGGAGCTGCTCCTAGTACGAGAGGACCGGAGTGGACGTTCCCCTGGTGTTCCGGTTGTCATGCCAATGGCATTGCCGGGTAGCTACGAACGGACAGGATAAGCGCTGAAAGCATCTAAGCGCGAAGCCCCCCTCAAGATGAGATCTCCCTGGGAATTTAATTCCCCTGAAGGGTTGTTGTAGACTACAACGTTGATAGGTTGGATGTGGAAGCACAGTAATGTGTGAAGCTTACCAATACTAATTGCCCGTGAGGCTTGACCATATAACACGCAAGCAGTTTGAACATAAATAGTACATAATCAGCTTTCTGAATTCGGTGGGTTGTTCTAAATAGAACAACCCACCAAACCGAATTGCCTGGCGGCCATAGCGAATGTGAACCACCCGATCCCATCCCGAACTCGGAAGTGAAACTGTTTAGCGCCGATGATAGTGTGGGGCCTCCCCATGTGAAAGTAGGTCACTGCCAGGCTCTTAACCCAAACCCCTGATGATTAAATCATCAGGGGTTTTCTTTTTGCGTATTAGTGGATGTGTTTATCGTCGATCGTACGCACCGTAAATCCATTTGCTCTTGCGATTGTAGGTTATCTACGGCCTAAATTTGACTATAAATAATTTTATGGTTATTTATACTACGCATTTATAATGTTAAATTTTAAAGGATAAATTTGTGCCTAGTTACGATTACTATTGCGATATTAACTGTGAAACTGTTGAAGCAACGCATTCAATAAATGCCAATATCTCAAACTGGGGAGAACTTTGCTATGTCACACAGCACCCACTAGGTGAGACGGATCCAATGGCACATGTACGGAAATTAATTCGAGCACCGGCGATTGCATTTCCAACAGGTAATGCAGAATTAAAAAATCATGGGTTTACTAAATTGGTTAAACGAGACGATGGTGTCTATGAAAACATGACAGCTACCGGTGACGAGAAACGTTATATGACAGCAGGAGATCCGTCATCAATACCAAACATAAAGAAAAAAATTGAAGATTGAAGTAATCTTGTTATTCCCACTCAAGTTCAGTGAATGCCTTGGTAATATTTCTGCCATGATGTTGTTCATGCAGCAACCAATTTTCTTTCTCACTTTGCCCAATAGTGTTGACCACATCTTCCAAAAACTCTCCGTTAGCGATAGCTTTCCTTGTTTCATTAAGCAGCATTTGTAAATAGGATTTTTCCGAGGATAAAGCCTGTTTAACGTCATTGCTTGGTGTGCCATGTCCTGGAATTATGAGATTTAAATCTTGGTTCAGAATATCTTCAAGTACGGCTAGCCAACCTTTGAGTTCTCCATCAAATGCAGGGATGCGCTCTCTAAAGACCAGATCACCTGTCCATAATGTTTTTGTCTCAATATCAAACACTGTAAGATCGTTCAGGGTATGTGCCGTTTGGTACGCTGTTAAGCGTATTGTTCTATTACCTAAATCAAGATCCATTGTCTTATCCACTGTCAGATCTGGTCCTATTATTGAGTCCTTGTCTGGTGCAGGGCCTAAATCTTCCTTGAATTGCTGCAGAAAAAAATCGCGATTTTCTTCAACTGCATCAGTAAGATTCACGTGACCTACAAATTGAGCGTCTTCATTCTTGAAGGCAAGGTTGCCCAGAAGATGGTCAAAATGAACATGTGTATTTATTACGTAACACACAGGTAGCTGACTAATTTCCCGAATAGAGAATAGTAATTTTTGCGCAATTGTTACAGAGCCACCTGTATCAATTACAGCAATGCATTTATCCCCAATGATAAAGCCAATATTTGCAACATCATCGTGTTGAGGGTGCGTAAATTCAACGTGTACACCCTTATGTAAATAATTGCCTTGTGCGACTTGTGTCAGATTGAAGGACTCGGGTTCACCACCTGCGAAAGTCAGAGTATGACTGCCCGTTAAGAATAATATTAGAGAGATCTTTATTAGTAAATATAGTAATTTTGGTTTCATTATCAAAATTTATTTTTATTTATTTGATTGATAAATAACAACAAGTGATTTCCTTTATTATCATTATAACCATATGATTTATTTATGTTTAAAGTTCTAAAGTTGCCGAAATGCATAATAATAGACTTATATTTTATATAATAATACCTTGTATGTATCGCGATCATTGTCTAAATTCAAAGTGAAGATGATGAATATTTACCAACTGCAAAATTTCATTTCATATCTGGAACCAATGGTTCCAAATTTCATAATATTGAATTATCTGGATTTAGATCAAAGGCATGTCCACGCCTGTAAATGTTTGATCAATATAACTTAAAGGGGGTTTTATGTTTGAATATGATGAAGAGATTGTTGAGGTATTGTTAAAAGAAAGTGTAGGTTTTAAAAGACTATACGATAAACATTTGAATTTGAAACGGGAAGTTGATAGTGGAAATGCAGGTAATTTTCCTATCGAAGATATGGAACTGGAAGAGATGAAGAAGGAAAAATTATTTTTAAAAGATCAAATGGCTCAAATTATTGAAGACTACCGAAGGGGTCACGCTGCCTAGCACTTCCGTTTAAATATCACAAATCAGTAAACACCCTCCAAGTTTAGTCTTCGAAGGGTGTTTTCATTCTAGTGCATACTTGCGTAAATTTAACTCAGTTAGATAGCGAAGCGAATTCCGATCACGAGCAATATGCTGGCTAAGACAGGCCTCATGATTCGTTCGGGTAAGTATGAACCGAGATTACCTCCCAGATATATGCCTGGGATAGACCCAATCAGAAGATTTCCTAGAAGTATGTAGTCAACTGTACCCAGGTGTGCGTGACCAAGGCCGGCAATAGCGGTAATCGGTACTGCATGAGCTAAGTCAGTACCCACGATTGATACTGCACGCATACGAGGGTAGAGAAAAAATAATACTGCTGCACCTAATGCGCCAGCTCCTACAGAGGTTAAAGTGACGAAGAAACCGATAAAGATTCCCGAAAAAACAGTTAGCGGTTTTTTTAGTTGACTATGTAATGCTTTAATACCAGATAGTCGTTCATTTTGGCTCAAATTTTGAATTTTATTTTTAAACAATAGTACTAAAGATGTCAGAATCAATGCCACACTAAGAGTGGATGTAATTACCTGTTCATAGTCAATACCTGCATCAACCATATTCTTAAGTACAAAAATAGACACACATGTCGAGGGTATGCTTCCTGCACAAAGTAGTTTTACAATGTACCAGTCGACAGTATTTTTAACATGATGCACAAAGATCCCTGTAGATTTAGTGATGGCGGCATACAATAAATCTGTTCCTACCGCGATAGCCGGAGGAATAGAAAATCCCAGGACCAGGATGGGGGTCATCAACGATCCGCCGCCAACACCGGTCAGACCGACGACGAAACCGACTAAAAACCCAATGAGTGTATATGCTATGTCCATTCGAGATCTAAAAGAGAAACTTATTTGAAAATGAGCTTGTAATGTATAAGCTATTATCTATACTTAAAAGTAATTTATATGTATATTTTTATAAGAATATAGAATAAGCAGGCTGTTCAATGAAACTCCAACAACTTAAATACATCTGGGAAGTTGCAAGGCATGATCTAAACGTGTCAGCAACAGCTGAGAGTTTATATACATCTCAACCAGGCATCAGCAAACAGATAAGGATGCTTGAAGATGAGTTAGGCGTTCAGATATTTATCCGAAGTGGTAAACATCTAACTGAAGTTACACCAGCAGGTATCGCTATTGTGAGAATGGCCGGGGAAATTTTAGATAAGGTCGAAAATGTACGCCAAATTGCACAAGAGTTTTGCGATAAGGACAAAGGCGCTCTATCTATAGCAACCACTCATACCCAGGCACGCTACCTTCTACCTAGCGTAATCAGTGAATTTATTGGACGTTATCCGGACGTAGCACTTCATATGCATCAGGGGACGCCTATTCAAATATCCGAGGCAGCGTCAAAGGGGAGAGTGGACATGGCCATTGCAACTGAAGCGCTGGAGCTTTTTGAAAACCTGATCATGTTGCCATGCTATCGTTGGAATCGTAGTGTCATTGTCAAACATGACCATCCCTTGGCTATTATACATAGGGCTAATGCAAACAAGGCAAGTGCTGACAAGCTGACGCTAGAGGAGTTAGCGGAATACCCCATTGTGACTTATGTGTTTGGATTCACAGGTCGATCGCAGCTCGACGATGCCTTTAATGAGAAAGGTTATACACCAAAAGTTGTATTTACAGCGGCTGATGCTGATGTCATCAAGACCTATGTGAAACTTGGGATTGGTGTTGGTATTGTCGCTAGTATGGCATTTGATCCAGTGATTGATAATGAGTTAATTGCTATTGATGCAAGCCATTTGTTTGAATCGAGTACCACCAAGATAGGCCTCAGGCGAGGAACAATTTTACGTGGATTCATGTATGAATTTATAGAATTGTTTGCCCCGCATCTGGACAAAGCGTTGGTTGATGAAGCATTTAAAACCAAGACTAATGAAGAACTTGATCAATTATTTGCAGATGTTGATCTGCCTTTCCATTAGTTAATAACCAAAAAGTCTCTGGTGAGAGTAACGCCTAGAAAAGTTATAGGTAATCAATATCCGGGTTTTGTTCCGTGAGTTCTTTAATTTCCTGTTGTTCAGAAACACATTCGGCAAGGACTTCCTTAACGAATTTAAAATACACGGTATAGATTTTCGTTGGTTGGCCATCCTCTTCAACAACGAAAAATGGTGCGAGTTCTACGTTATGTTCTTTAGCGAGTAACATTCCTTCACTTTCCGGATCTCGTTCATCGGCGATGACGATCTGATTAATTCGATTCAGAAGATTATTTTCTTCCAGTTGATTCAATACCTCTGCACATTTTCTACAAGGGCTGCCATCCTTCAGAATTTTTTTGACCATAGTAATATGCATGGTATACCCCTATTTTTTGAGATTATCCAAATGTAAACCGCATTCTTTTTGGGTAGCTTCTTCCCACCACCAGCGTCCTTCTCGCTCATGTTGATTTGGGAGAACAGCTCGAGTACAAGGTTCGCAGCCAATACTTGCAAATCCCTTTGCATGAAGCTCATTATAGGGAACATCATGGTCACGGATATATTGCCAAACCTGCTTGGAAGTCCAGAGAGATAAAGGGTTGAATTTGATCAATGGCCTGTCTTCTGTAGAGAAAGCACTATCCTTTTGTATTACAGGAACGTTTTGTCGAGTATCTGGGCTTTGATCTTGACGTTGACCCGTCACCCAAGCATCAAGTGCTGATAATGCACGACGTAGTGGCATCACCTTGCGAATTCCGCAGCACTCTTGATGGCCATCCTGATAGAAACTGTATAAGCCCTTCTCACGGACAAACTTTTCCAGTTGCTTGTGATCGGGTGAGATGAAGTCAATATTAATGCTGTAGTGTTCTTTTACTCGTTCCATAAACCGGTATGTTTCAGGATGTAATCTGCCCGTATCCAGAGAAAATACTTTGATATCGGGTTTAATTTTAGTCGCCATATCGATGAGCACAACATCCTCCGCGCCACTAAATGAAATCGAAATATTATCGAAATTATCTATTGCCAGAGCTAATATTTCAGAAGGTGTTTTGTTGATGTATTCGGCTGATAATTTATCAACATCAAATGTATCTGCAGTCATTTTTTTACCTAAATGTGATCATCTGGCTTGTATCGTCGTGACCTGGTTGGGAAGCTGATACTAGCAAAATCATTTTATACTAATAAAGAATAAGTAATTATATTTATATACTTACCGAATATATATGCCACTACAACTAAAATATGTAACTAATTATTGAATGGTGCAGTATTTTAGCAAGTGTTTTTGAAGATGATGTAGAAAAGGTTCAGCGGGTGTGGTCTTCAAGGAGCGCCGTTGGTATATATGTTCCATGTGAAGAAAGGTCTGTCAATTGTAGAGAATTATTACCCAGGTTCTCTATGACTAGATGCATCCTGGAGATGTCCCTCAAGCCCGGATCCATGGCAACGGTGCCGGCAGCATCTCTACCAATGACATTACGACCCATATCCAGGGCGTGTTTTCTACCCGACTGATCGATAAAATAAATTTGTCCGTTGGCTTCGATCTCACATTTGTGTTTTGACAGCATGACAATGATACGTTCGTTAGGTTTGAGAACGGCGATGACAGATTCACCCTTAGGCATACGCTCAAATTCGCCATCATTAGGGTTTTGGCTGCCTGATTCAAACATAGTATTTTCAAAGATTAATGTGTCTTTGAATGATTCATCTGCTTGATTACCTTCGCTGTCTTGCTTCTCAGCCGTCGGTTTTTTCTTTTCAGAGTACAGATATTTAATAATATCCTGGCGTGATGACAGGTATTGCATATATTTCACCAGCGCTACTCTGCGGAAAGGATTAAATTCATCTCCACCCTCATTCAAGGCAGCAATAATATTTCTCCATGAATGATCCTGTGAAAAAATTGATGTATCAAGTTCTTTGAGCAAACGGCTGATACTGGAGGAATCTTCAATTGAACGAGACAAAATAGCCACGAAACGTTTCTCGATATCTTTTATGGTATGAGCTTCTGTTTGCAATTGTTTCGGGGTGCACTTGACCATGGCTGTGATCTTCGATGAAGGCACTGAAGTCCTGCCGGAGAGACAGAATTCGAAATCTGAAATCGATAGGAAGCTGATCTTTTGCTCACCAATCGTCAATTGCAATGGTTTTGCAAAGAGTTTATCTAGCATTTATTACATCTCTCCTAATACTAATATTGCTTAAATTCCGTATGCTAACCTGATAGACCCTAATCTGAAAGGGGCGATAGTTCAAATCTTTCTCTATTAATAGCAAGTTTGACACTGAAAAACTGTGATGCTTTCCCTAACTATGGATTTTACACTCGTATTTATCGCATTTACTCAATGTTTTTAATGATTTATGGGATTTTTATTAGTCGCATTCATTAATCTATGTTTTTCCCAATAGGGTCTTTAGTTAGTTGTGGCGATATAATGTCAAATTATTAATTTGTGGGAAATGGTAAGCGTTATGACACAAGTATTTACAACACTTATTGATAAAGAAACACTCGCTAATCATCTTGATGACGCGGGTTGGGTCATTGTTGATTGTAGTTATGACCTAATAGATATAAATGCAGGTAGGAACTCATATCTGGCATCACACATAAAAGGTGCCGTATTTGCTGATGTGCACGATGACTTGAGTGGGCCACCTGTAACGGATAATGGACGGCATCCTTTGCCTACAGAATCAGCATTGAATAAATTATTTTCCCGTCTTGGCGTTAATCATGATTCACAAGTTATCGTTTATGATAATGCTTTCGCCGGTTTTGCAGGAAGGCTTTGGTGGATGTTGCGATATATGGGACATGAAGCTGTTGCTGTTCTTGATGGAGGATGGCAGGTATGGGAAAAGGCTGGGTTGTCTACTGCAAAGGGAGAAGAAAGCAAGGCGAAAACGCATTTTCAGGGGACACCTCATAAGGACTGGCTGGTTACCGTTGATAATGTGCTAGCGTCCGAGCTATTGATTGATTCTCGTGATCCTGTACGTTATAGGGGAGAGAGTGAGCCACTGGATAAGGTGGCGGGGCACATCCCAGGTGCTATCAATCGTTTCTGGAAGCGCAATCTTGAAGATAATGGGCTTTTCAAGGGACCTGAGCAATTACGAGAGGAATTTGAGAGAAGCTTTGGGGACACAGAGGTGGGGAATACGGTATTCTATTGTGGTTCTGGCGTCACGGCCTGTCACAATCTTTTAGCCGTTGCGCACGCTGGTCTTGATGCTCCATGTCTTTATGCAGGTTCGTGGAGTGATTGGTGTTCGGATCCAGGCAGGCCAGTGGCAACAGACGATAAAGGCTAGTCAAGGTGAAAAACAGAGAAAAAATGTCCATCGTTGGAATATCCTTTTATAATAGTCACTCGTTAATTATTAACTAAATAATAAGAATCTATGTTTTATCGACATCTATTAATTACTTGCCTCATGTATGGACTGGTCACTCCTGTGTGGGCAGAGCCCGGCCAAGGAGATCTTGCTGATACGATCATTAATCCTGTATTAGAAGAATTAGAGACCCAAGAAAACTCTCTTCAGGACGCAGAGGCAGTCGTCGACATCGTTCTGGATCCTGTAACAACATATCAAACAATAGAGAACGCTACAGACATAGTTGAGGCAGAGACGCCTGAGACTTCAGTCAATGATCCTGGTAATAGTTCTGGCAATAGTCCCGGGGTCTCAGGTGTCGCGGAAAACTCCCTGATTAAGGATATTGTTCTGGTATTAGATAACTCGGGTAGCATGAAGAAAAACGATCCAAAGTTTTTAACGAACAATGCAGTTACAGAGTTTATTAACAATCTGGATGAATCCACACGCGCAGCAATTGTTATATTTGATCAGGATGTAAGAATGGCTGTGCCTTTGACAGATATTTCCCCGACATCCAGGCAAGGCTTATTAGATAGCCTGTCACAAATCAATTACAAAGGTTTGTATACAAATAGTCCAGCTGCAATAGAAAGTGCGATCTACGACCTGAAAAATAACGGCAGGGAAGAAGCGAGAAAAATAATCGTCTTTATGACGGATGGTATTGTTGATACAGGCAATGCAGATCGAGATCTGGAAAAAACAAAATGGTTGAAAGAGGATTTAGCCGCTGATGCCGCTGATGCTGGTATTAGAATCTTTGGAATAGCCTTCACCGAGAATGCAGATTTTGAACTTATTCAGTCATTGGCTCAAAAGACGAAAGGTGAGTATTACCGAGCACTGTTGGCAGATGATCTACAGAATGTATTTAGCAAATTAAATGCACTAATCAACAAACCTGACGAACCTGAAATTGTTGAGAAAGTAGAAACAAGGATTATCGAGAAGATTGTCGAAAAGGTGGTCGAGCCAAAACCTGAACCCATTATCGTTAAAGTTCCTGCCTCAGAACAGGTTCCTGACGAATCTGAGCGCAAACGTTCAGTGTTAATTCTGGTTGCCTTGGCTGTACTTATCCTGGCAGTGATTGCCATGGTGCTCATGTTGTTGAGAGGGAATAAGTCTAAATCTCGTGATGAAGAGACAGCCCAGGAAGCATATCTAAATGATATCCACGGCATCACCAAGCAAGCAAGCTTTGCATTGGGTAATAAACCAGCAATGTTGGGGCGAGTCGCCGGGAAAGATACCGAATATCTGAATTATTTTGTTATTCCGGAGACTACCATTGGACGCCGCCATTCACTGATTGAATATAAGGATTTCTCCTACTGGATTATTGATCAAGGCAGTATTAATGGAACCTATGTTAATGACAGGGCAGTGACATCAGAGGTTCGCTTGAAGCATGGAGATATAATTCGATTGCATAAGATCGAATTTGAATTTGTTATTCCGGAAATGGCTGATTCAGGCATGACGGTGATCTCAAAAACGGTCATCGCTGGTATGGGAGTTCCAGGCGAGAATGAGGCAACATTAATGCCTGGTAGAAATCCGTCTGCAACAAGTCATGATGAGTTGGATGAAATTGATCTACCTGAACCTGACTTTGATTTTGATATTACTGGTACGGCTGATTCTATTGATTCCGATGATGATGAGGAAGATACCGTCATGAGAGGGGATATCCCCGCTGTGGAAGGCTCTGATGGCAGTGACGAAACGATCATGTTGGATGATGATTCTGCTGATGAGGATGTTATGGAAGGTTACGATGATGACGATGCTACGATTCGTCCAGATTAGTAATTAGGATCAACCACGATGATCAGAAGATATAGTCTTTAAAAATCTCCCTCTGTTCGCGACTCAATTACCAACAATAGATATCAATCCATACAATAGTTCTCAAGTTAACCTTTTCCCTAATTTTAGATTTGGCATAGGCCAATGCATAATCGAGCTAAATTGTTAAGTGTAATTGCTGATGGTGGTCTTTATTCGGGAGAAGAACTGGGTAATGAATTGGAGATATCGCGTGCAGCAGTCTGGAAGATTATCAATTCACTAAGGGACTATGGACTGACAATAGTTGCTGTAAAAGGCAAGGGCTACTGTCTATCAAGGTCGATAGAATTTCTGGATAAAGAAAAATTACTTTTTGGAATGAATCCCTATGCAGTAAAAATTCTCAACAGCCTTGAAATATTTGAAGAGATAGATTCAACGAATCAATATCTTTTAGAGAATACGGAAAAAACAGACAAACACGCGAGGGTTGTCCTTGCGGAGTATCAGTCAAATGGCCGAGGCCGACGGGGTAGTCCCTGGATTTCACCTATTGGTTCAGGAATCAGCTTGTCGATGGCTTGGCATTTTGAACAGCCAGTTGATTCATTGAATTGTTTATCTCTTGCGGTGGGTTGTACCGTTATTAGAACACTTGCAAAAACAGGTTTTGAAAATGTCGGGCTGAAATGGCCAAACGATATTATTTTTAAGGGTAAGAAACTGGGAGGTCTGCTGGTCGAGATTAGAGGAGAGACAGCGGGACCATGCGATGTGGTCATAGGCTTAGGGTTGAATGTTTCTTTTCCGGCTGATTTTAAAGGTGATATCAATCAACCCTGGACGGATCTTGCTGCTATTAAAGATTCAATACCTTCACGCAATGTCATCGCGGCAGAACTGATCTCTGAATTACTTCTTCTCCTTGACAGTTATGCGGATTCTAAAATTGAAGATATTATTAACGAATGGCGAGAATATGATTGTATGCGTGGTAAACAAGCTAGATTAATATTACAGGGAAAGCAGATTAATGGTTTGGTCTTGGGGGTTGATGATGATGGTGCTTTACTTATGTCAGTCAATGACAGTATTCAAAAATACACTGCGGGCGAGATCAGTTTACGGATGGAATCGTGAATCTGCTCATTGATATTGGGAATAGTCGGATTAAGTGGTGTCTACACGATAATAGTGAGAACAAATTTGTTTCAATTGGTGCAATGTTTCATGACAAGTCTGCATTGGATGAATTATTTTGTGAACACTGGAATCATCTTGCAAGTCCAAGTAGAGTTTTGGTTTCGAATGTATCAGGATCAGATATCGCAGAAAAACTGGATGCCTGGATTAAGAAGGCGTGGCAAATAAATACAGAATACGTCAAATCTGAAGCGCACAGTTATGGCTTGAGCAATGCCTATCTCGACACTTCTAAACTAGGTGTTGATCGCTGGATGGCTATCGTTGCTGCCTGGCATAGATATCAGAGTTATCAAGAAGACATTTGTGTCGTAGATTGTGGAACCGCCATGACCATAGACGGCATCTCAAAATCTGGACAACATTTAGGCGGACTTATTATTCCCGGATACACAATGATGCAAGAAGTTCTGGCGAACAACACATCAGATATTAATACGATTAGAACGACCAGCTCCTCATTCAATTTTTCTAATTCTACTGAGCAAGCAGTCAATAGTGGTTGTTATCTTGCTATGCTGGCCACAATAGATCGGGTTGTCACTTTGATGAAGAATGATGCTGACGGACAAGTAAGATGCATTATTACAGGAGGCAATGCAGAACTTGTTATCGAAGATCTTGCAGATGAATTTGAATACGATCCCAATCTGGTATTACATGGATTAACCATTTTTTCGGGGCAGGCACAATGAAGTGGTTGTTCATTATCTTTTTACTGCTTAATGTTTGTTACTTTGGTTGGGAACTCGATAGGCAAACACGAATTGATGTGAGTAATACGGTAAGGCCATTTAGTGTTCCTGCAGATGTGCAGGTACTGGAACTTCTGGGAGAGTCTGCGCGAAACTCTGAAACACCAAATTCGGTATTGCCTTTAACATCAGGTGAAAATGCCAATGAAATACAGGAGAGGGAGGTAGATCAATTCTCTAATATAGAGGATTCACCTCTCCAGAATATTGCATCAATGATGGATCAGGGCAACGTTATGATTGAGAAGAAGATTATTGACGAATTGGTTAACAGTCACCCAGAGGCTGCCAAAAACCACGTTAAGAAAATCGATCAAGAAAAAATGTTATGTGTTTCTTTTGGACCATTTGCAGAATCAAATCAGGCGAGTGAGTTAAGTAACTGGCTCAAAGGAAATGAAATTCAGACCAGACAAAGAATCGAAGGCGATACAAAGGATCAATATTTCTGGATATATCTTTCTCCGAGTGACTCAAAGGATGAAGCGATGGCAGCAATTGAAGATTTGAAAGGTAAGGGTATTCAGGATTACAAACTCATTAACAAAGGGAACCTACAGAATGCAATTTCTCTCGGGTTATTTTCCAGTCAGGCGGCAGTAAACAGAAGGTTAAATGAATTAAAAAATATCGGCTATCAACCAATTATGGTGCCTTACCATAAAGCTGAATCAATCATATGGGTCGATGCCAAGCTTGATATTAAAGACGAAAGCGAAGAACATATTTTGACAGAATTTATTAATGGTTATCCTTCACGATTTAATTCAATACCAGTGAAGTGCGAGGATCTATTCATCACTTAGAAAAAAACACGAGTGATGAGCGCGATATATTTTCTACTTTCTTTTTCTATCATTAAACATTTTCATTTAGCCAGGTAATTAAATTTTCCCATATTTCATTAATTTCTGATTGAGTTGGCATAACATCAGCATAGGGAAGCTCTATCGTTAATATTGGAATATCAATCATGGCACTAACATATTGGTTAAACGAATCAGGATAGGGCGCTATTTTTTTTTGATACTGGGCACCTAGGGCTGGCTGAGAATTGTTCAATCGTTTATAGGCACGGCTGCTGTTTGGGGCATGGACAGTAATAATTGCATCAGGTTTGTACCGTTCTATTTCTTCAGCTAACCATTGTGATTCAGGCTCCCAAGGCGTAGTTTCCTGATCAGCACCAGTCTCCACGGAAAAGTTTCTATCCAGATCGACACCGTTTGCATTAACCCGTTTGGACGATTTTTGTAACAGGCCATCCGGATTCAGGAGTGGAATTATTTTCCAATGGTAAGCGCCTGCAGTGTTTTGATTTAATATCGTAATCCACTTAAATATAATACTTATAGAGGAATATTCATTACCATGAATCCCGCCGATGATGAGGACACGTTTATGCGTGGATACATTCATCGTTTTTATATCCGGTCTGTTTTCATCTGACGCAGAATAAAAGTTTCTGACAAAGATGGGAGATCCTTTGACAGAAAGACTTTCAGCTATTTCAAATTTATGTGAAAGGCATTCTTTGTATCTTACACTGGCAAGCTTTCTGGATATCTTGTCACAATGACCTCGTACTGACGTGTTTTCTTCAATAATTTCTGCGCTGACGTTGTATGGAAGAAATAATACAAAAAGTAATGATAAAAAATTTATAAGCATGAGTTACCCAAACATGTAGTTTAAATACAGTCCAGCAAAAACAGCCATGCCGTACCATTGGTTATTAAGAAAAGCCCGGAAACAATTCTCAGGTATTCTATCCTTGATCAGGTATTGTTGATAGATTGCCAGCAGAGACGCAATTGCTATACCGGCATAGTAGTATCGTCCAAGATCGAGTTTATCTCCAATCAATAACTGGGAAAAAAAAATCATTAATTGAATCGACCCAACGATTATTCGATCGGCATCATCGAACAATATGGCAGTAGATTTAATACCTATTTTGACATCATCTTTTTTGTCAACCATGGCATACATCGTGTCGTAGACAACTGCCCAAAGTACTGTTGTGATGAAGATTAGCCATGCAATCTCGGGAACGGTGTTTATCTGCGCAGCAAATGCCATAGGAATTGACCAGGCAAAAGCCAGCCCTAAAAAGACTTGCGGTAAATAGGTCAGACGCTTCATGAAGGGATAAATAACAGCAAGGAAAACGGCAACAAAAGATAATTTGAAGGTAAGGGCATTCAAATTTAAAACGAGAAGCACCGCGCATGAAAGTAACACGATAGTGAGTCCTATCGCTTCAAGTGGTTTGACTTTACCTGAAGTAATCGGTCTGTTGCTTGTCCTTGGGATATGCCGATCAAGATCACGGTCTGCAAGATCATTAATGACACATCCTGCTGAACGCATGACAATGACGCCAAGGATAAAGATGATCAACACGTCTAAATTAGGAGGACCTTCGGCAGCTATCCATAATGCCCATAAAACAGGCCATAGTAATAGTAAAATACCCACAGGCTTATCAAGCCTCACTAGATAGTAATACTGAACAAACCTGTCTTTGCCTGAAAGCCAATATGATTTGATAAGATCACTAATGCGTTTACTGACCGGTTTTAGTCTTGTTTGCGTTCTTTTAGAAAGCGTGACCAGGTTAGTATAGAATCGTCGAACAACTGTTAAAGTTATTTTGAAGCATGCCATCGCAAACAGGCGCGTCTTTTTTAGCGCCAGTTTTAGAATTTCTAATAATCTTTCTGCTACAGCTGCCGAAAAAGCATGTGCTCGATGGAGTAATTCGAGAATATTGCCGCCACATCTTTTTGCAAAGACGGTTATTGTTTCAACGAGAGGATGCATTTAATCGCTTCAGGTAAAAATATCTCTGTAAGAAGTAAAGGTTTTTCCTTAATGTAAAAAATCGAACGTCTTCCCCATAGAACGTTATCTTCCTCAATGGCCAGATTATATATTGGAGGATAGGGGATAGTTGAGGTTTTTAACTTGGCGATTTCTATTTTTCCTCGATAAGTTAGTTTGTCCGCAAACAGATAATAGCCTAGAGGCTTGTTGCCCCAGTATGCCAACCTCCTGGATCCTAGTAGCGTGCGTGGAGGAATGATTGTCCGCGCATAGACCCAGGGTTGAGCATTGCAGGTCAAAAATGTTTCACGCAGCAAACAAGAACCACCACTGCGTAGATTCAATATTTTTGACTCATCAGGATATGGTTTCTTCCATGATTGTGCCTCAAGGCTTAAGGAGATTTTCTCTGGTGAAAATTTTTCCAGATGTTTGATGAGTGAACCGGTATCAAGTAAACACGCCCTTAAATCACCTGTTAGCGACATTCCGCCAAATAGATTAGCCTTATTCCACTGTATGTCCATCAGTTTGAGCCTGTTAAATTACACATTACTATATTCAAATTCCTTATACAGCCAGCGTTTGATTAATGGATCAATTTGCTGGGGATATTTTTGTTGTAATATTTTGGCGGCTTGCTGAACATCTACAAGCAGGTTTGCATCTCTAATAATGTCTGCGATACGCAAGTCAGGCATTCCTGTTTGTCGTGTGCCAGTGAGTTCACCTGGCCCCCTCAGCTGTAAATCTTTTTCAGCAATCTCAAAACCGTCATTTGTATTACGCAGTGTCTCCAGTCTTGATCTGGCCAAATCACCTAATGGTGATTGGTACATTAAAACACAATCACTTTTTATGACCCCACGCCCGACTCGCCCACGCAATTGGTGTAGTTGAAACAACCCCAGACGTTCGGCGTTTTCTATTATCATAAGACTTGCATTGGGCACATCAACCCCGACTTCAATGACAGTTGTCGCCACTAATAATTGTGTTTTATTCTCTTTGAAAGAGGCCATGATGGCTTCCTTTTCCTTATTCTTCATTCTGCCATGGATCAGACCAACATTAATATCTTGCAGCTTTTCTGACAGTTGCTGGAATGTTTCAGTTGCTGTCTGACATTGTAATACTTCTGATTCATCGATTAATGTACATACCCAATAGACTTGTCGACCACTATGGCAGGCGGCCTTTATTCTGGCCACCATCTCATCACGACGCTCGTTGGAAATAACGATGGTATTAATGATTTGCCGATTTGGTGGCAGTGTATCAATAATTGATAAATCCAGATCCGCATAGACTGTCATAGCCAATGTTCTTGGTATCGGTGTCGCTGTCATGATTAGTTGGTGAGGCAGAGCATTTTCAACGACACCTTTATCCAGTAAGGATAGCCTCTGATGGACGCCAAACCGGTGTTGTTCATCAATGATAATTAGTCCCAGGTTTGGAAAAATAATATCCTTTTGAAACAAGGCATGCGTGCCAATCGCAATAACACGCTGATGACTATTAAGCACGTTTAGATTTAAGTCACGTTCTGATTTTGTGGCTTTGCCTGTGATTAACAAGACCTTAATGCCTAAATCTTTAAACCACTGGCTGAAGGTTTGAAAATGTTGTTCTGCCAGCAATTCTGTGGGTGCCATTAGTGCCACTTGATAGTCAGAGGCCAGGGCATGTAATGCTGCAAACGCTGCGACAACCGTTTTTCCGGAGCCAACATCGCCTTGCAACAGTCTTAACATAGGCGTGCTCTTTTTTAAGTCTTGTTCTATTTCAACGAGAACTTTTTCTTGAGCCTGTGTCAAGGTGAAGTCCAGTTGCTGAATGAATTTCTCATGTAATTGTCCCTGACCTTGCAGAGATACAGCCTGTAAGGTCAGGGTTTTTTGACGAACGCGTTGTAGACTTAAATGCTGACTAAGTAACTCTTCAAAAGAGAGTCTCTGTTGCGAAGGGTGTTGTCCAGTTCTCAATAAATCCAGATTTGCATCTGTTGGTGGACGATGAACGTAACTTAAGGCAGAACCCAGATTTGGTAAGTCAAATGTGCCTAGAATTTCTGCTGGTAATAATTCGGTGAGTTTGTCTTCATGGTTGCTTAATACGTCCAATGCTTGCGCAGACAGTTTTTGTAATGTTCTTTGTTGTAAGCCGTCAGTCAGTGGATAGATTGCTGTCAGTTGTTTTTCAATCTCAGGTGGGTTGTCAGGATCAATATGCTTATATTCAGGATGTGCAATCTCTAATGTTTTGGATCCTCTTCTGATCAGACCGTAACAACGCAGGACAGTGCCTTTACCAAGTCGTTGTTGTTGGGCCTTGGAGAAGTGGAAGAACCTTAACATCAATGTGCCGGTTCCATCACTTATCATGCAGAGTAGCGATCGTCTTCGTCCAAATTTGACCTGGGTTATTTCTATGGTTCCTTCGATTAAAGATTCTTGACCAGGCTGTACTGACCCTATGAGAGAAAGTTGCGTTTTATCCTGATAGCGGAAAGGTAGGTGAAAGAGTAAATCCTGTATGGTAAAGATTCCAATCCGATTCAACTTCTCTTCAACTCTTGGCCCAACTCCTGATAACTTCAAGACAGAATCGGTTAGCGAAGCAGAAGCCTTGGTTGCCAAAATATAATTCTAACTATTATCTATACAGAATTAATTAGGCAGAACTAATTAGGCAGAACTAAAACAGCATCCATTTCAACCTGAGAGGCCTTGGGTAATGCGGCTACTCCGACCGCCGCTCTTGCAGGATAAGGCTGACTGAAGAATTCAGACATGACCTCATTTACCAAGGGGAAATGACTGAGATCAGTGAGATAGATATTCAGTTTAACAACATCAGCTATCGAACCACCTGCTGCTTCGGCGACTGCTGAAAGATTATTAAATACCTGGGTAATTTGGGCTCGCATATCACCCTCAACAAGCTCCATTGTCGCGGGCACGAGGGGTATCTGACCGGAGAGATAGACAGTCTGGTCAATTCTTACAGCTTGAGAGTATGTGCCAATTGCCTGTGGTGCATTATCCGTAGAAATAATACTTCTTGCCATGATGATGTTTCTCCAAACATTAAATTTTATAAATTATCCGTCCATTTTAGGCTATGTCGAGATCAAAAAATATAAAACGTGTTATCTACTGATATGAGAAATATGTTTGATACGTCTGATACGTTTTATAACCTGGGCCAGATGTTGTCTATCCTTAACTTCAATTTCAAATGCTAAGAGTGTGTCACGGTCGTCCTTGTCTTCAATGTCAACATTAATAATATTGGCTTCCTGTTCTGAGATTGCTGCGGCGACTGTCGCGAGCACTCCACGTTGATTCGTCGCATACATGCGGAGTGTTGTCGTAAAGTCACGGCCGATATTTTCTTCCCATTGGACATCAATCCATTTATCCGGCTGATTACGATATTCAGCAACATTTTTACAGGAAAGGTTATGGATGACGATGCCGCGCCCGGCTGAGCTAAAGCCAGCAATTGGATCTCCGGGGATGGGATGACAACATTTTGGGAAGTGTACGACCATTCCTTCAGTCCCTTTAATAACGAAAGGCTCCGAAGTACTATTTTCATTAGCGCCATTTACAAGTTGGGCAGATATAATTTCTGTTTCAATCAGACGCCTGGCGATTAACGGTGCAATTCGATTGCCCAATCCAATTTCAGCCAACAATGATTGATTGTCCTGCAGATGATATTCATGCAGCACTTCTTCAAGTTTTTCTGGCTGAATTTGATCATAGCGATAGCCAAACAAATCCAGCTCTCTGTTGAGTAGACGTAAACCGAGTGCGATAGCCTCATCTTCCTGCAGGTTTTTCAGATAATGTCGGATGCTGGTTCTGGCCTTGGCAGTCGACACAAATTTCAGCCAGCCTGGGTTTGGCTTGGCGTTGGGAGAAGTGATAATTTCAACTGACTGTCCGCTATAGAGTCTCGTTCCCAATGGTGCCAACCTTCGATTTATCCGGGTACCCGTGCAAGAGTTTCCAACATCAGTGTGGATGGCATAAGCAAAATCTACAGGGGTCGCGCCTTTGGGCAATTCAATAATCTTGCCTTTGGGCGTAAATAAATAGACTGCATCTGGAAACAGATCGACTTTTACATTATCGAGAAATTCCTGTGGGTTCCCTGCTGTTTTTTGCATCTCCATGATGCGTTGTAGCCACTCGCGTGCCTTACGATGTGCGCCACTTCTATCTCCGCCTTTCTTTTCCGACTTGTAGAGCCAGTGTGCAGCAATGCCCGCTTCGGCAACATCATTCATTTCTTTGGTACGTATCTGCACTTCAATGTTAACCCCGTAGGGTCCAAACAACACCGTGTGCAATGATTGATAGCCATTGGTTTTTGGAATAGCAATATAGTCCTTAAATTTTCCCGGTACAGGTTTATAGAGGTTATGTACAAGACCAAGCGCCCGGTAACAGTTGTCGACATCTTCAACCAGAATTCTAAAGGCGTAAACATCATAGACTTCATTAAAAGTCAGTTTATTTCGACGCATCTTTTCATAGATGCCATACAAGTGTTTTTCCCGACCGTGGATTTCAACCGGTAATTTTTCCTGCCGCATGCGTCGACGTAACGCATTTCTGATCTTGGTAATTACTTCTTTTCTATTACCACGCACTTTACGCACTTGTTCAGTCAGAATTCTGTGACGCATTGGGTACATGGTTAAAAATCCAAGTTCCTCTAACTCAAGACGAATATTATTTAATCCCAGGCGTTGTGCAATCGGCACATAGATATCCAGTGTTTCGCGTGATATACGCATACGTTTTTCATGACGCAGTGATTCTAGTGTACGCATGTTATGTAGCCGATCAGCCAGTTTCACCAGTATTACGCGGATATCATTACTCATGGCCATGAGCATTTTACGAAAGTTTTGAGCCTGAGCTTCTTCAGCACTCTCAAACTTAACCTTGTCGAGTTTACTCACACCATCAACCAGTTCAGCGACACTTTTCCCGAATCTTTTTTTGATCTCTCCCTTGGCTGTTGGCGTATCTTCGATCACGTCATGGAGAATGGCGGCCATCAACGTCTGATGATCCATATGCATTTCACCCAGAATACCTGCAACTTCTAAAGGATGATGAATGTAGGCTTCGCCGCTGACACGCTGTTGCCCCTCGTGTGCCTTGGCACTGAACTCATAGGCCTGAAATACCCGATCAATCTGCTGTGGTTCTAGGTATCCACTAATCAGATTCGTGAGATCATTAATCTGATACATAACGTGACCAGAGTGTTGTGATAGTGGAAAATAATGTTTGGCGTGAATTTACAACTGACACATTGCAGCATCTATTCTCTATACTGGAAGTGGAAGATGGTCTGGAAGGAGATGGTGCGTGAAACAAAACAAAAAACCACCCTGTCAAATCACAGGGTGGCATGGATCATTCCGAAGCGGTTGCTTCTTCGCCTTCATCCAACATTGCGAATTCATCAAGAAAATCATTTTTACCGATAGTATCGATATTTTCTGCCGTGATAAGACCTGCTGCAATTTCGCGTAGCGCTATCACAGTGGGTTTATCATTATCTTCATCCACTAGTGCATCTTTACCTAGTGTGAGTTGTCTTGCACGTTTGGCGGCAAGTGGCACTAAATCATAGCGGTTACTTACCTGTGTCAGGCAATCTTCAATTGTCAATCTGGCCATTCTTAAACCTCATCATTCATAAACAAGTATGTAAATATTTATACCCTATAGGTACAAAAGATCTCTAGTGAAACTGAACGCCGGACTCCGTTAGGAAGGGTTACTGCAAGACGGTGGTTACACAATTGGCGCTATTCTACTGAAAATTCTAGGTTTCTGCCATTAAGTCTGCAACAAATTGTCTCAAATCTACCTGTTGAATTTGTCGGTTTTCTCTTAATGCGGCCACAATGCCCTGTAACTCAGACAATGCCTGCGCAAATTCATTATTAATGACTAAAATATCGTATTCATCATGGTGTGAAATTTCACTGACAGCATCGCGCATTCGTCGTTGAATTGTTGAGGTATCGTTTTCATCTCGGCCCTTCAGCCTGGATGCCAATGCTTCGATACTTGGCGGCAAGATGAAGATACTCACACACTCAGGCATGAGTGGACGGATCAAAGCTGCCCCCTGCCAATCAATTTCGAGGATAACGTCATATCCTTCGTTTAACCTCGATTCAACCCAACTTTTGGAGGTGCCGTAAAAATTATCAAATACTTTGGCGTGTTCAAGGAATTGATTGTTATCAGCCATAGCCTTGAAGGAATTTTCATCAGTAAAAAAATAAGCAATGCCTTCTGTTTCTCCATCACGGATAGGGCGTGTTGTATGGGAAACTGACACCAGTATTTTTGGATCTGACTCGCAAAGTGCTTTAACCAAGGTTGTCTTACCTGCGCCAGAAGGTGCCGAGATGATTATCAGTTTACCTGTTTTATTGGTTTGATTATTCAATGTTTTGTATTTTCTTAAGTATTAGAAATATTCTTTACATATAAATCTAATGAGTCATATCGTATTGTAAATTC
>JBLHKO010000044.1:0-19593 GCA_047620145.1 Gammaproteobacteria bacterium
TCACCTTATTGGCAGATTCGCTCAATCCCTGCGATGTTACCTGATCATGTTGAGCAATTTTTACATGCTAGTTGTGCCAAATTATTTGATCGCGTTGAGTGCCGTGATTACGCCAGATTTGACTGGAGACTTGACAATAATGGCACGCCAAGATTATTGGAAGTTAACCCAAATCCAGGCTGGTGCTGGGATGGTCATCTTAATCGAATGGCAGGATTCTCTGGGTACACCTATGCAGAGATGTTAGAGAAAATAATTGAGGCCGCAATTGAACGGAAAAAGATTAAAAGTGAAGTATTGCCGATTGAAGCGACGGCTCAGATGCAGATAAATTAAATCATGAATAAATAATTTGGCATAAATTATTATGTTCCGATTTGAATGATGTCTAATCATATAGAAAATAATTCCGAGAATCTGGCGAAAGGCCTACTAGATACTGCATATAATGAGTTAGCAAAACAAGAACAAAATGTTATTGATAGTATTTCGAGATCAGAATCTATTGTAGAAAACGTTAATGAAATATTTCATGAGAACCTTACTTTTGGTCAACGATTAGCAGATAAAATATCTGTCTTTGGTGGTTCCTGGTCGTTTATTATTATTTTTCTATCAGTGATTATTATGTGGATAACACTCAACTCTTACTATTATTTATCTCCAATAATAGTTTTTGATCCGTATCCATATATTCTTCTTAATCTTCTATTGTCTTCTCTAGCAGCTTTGCAAGCTCCAATAATAATGATGTCTCAAAATAGACAAGCGTCTAAAGATCGCCTGGACATAACGGAAAATTATAAAGTCAGTCTGAAGACGGATTTGGAAATTATACGACTACATCAGAAAATTGATGAGCTAAAGAATATTTTAGAAACAAGCGTTAAATCAATTTAAAAAAGGAAAATAATTAACATGACTCTGGATGCTATTCTTAATTTCCACGAAAACTATGGGGTGAGCATCTACACATCTCTTTTTATTATCATCGGTTACATTTCTATTCGAAGATATACAAAACCGAGAATTGAAGAATCAATTGAACATAGCCGACTCAGCGATGATTCGTTAAGAACAGCAAGCAATTCAGCCAATATTATATTGATTGTAATTTCAGTAGCGCTAATTAGTATCGTATGGGGATTAGACTTTCATGGTCTCCTGGTTCTTTCAACGGGTATTCTTACCATAACAGGAGTTGCGCTTTTTGCTAGTTGGTCAATCTTAAGCAACATCACAGCTTTTTTTATATTGCTCGTGCATCAATCTTTCAGACGTGGAAATTTCGTAAGGATTATTGATATTGATAACTATATTGAAGGTTATGTTTCAGAAATAAATCTTTTTAGCACGAAACTTATAACAGTAGATCGCGAAATTATTATCTATCCAAATAATCTAATGATCTCGCGTCCTACCATTATTAATCCCAGGAGCAGACTGAGCGCTATTGGAAAGACATATGAAATTTCGGTTGAAAATAAAGCACCAATCACTGAATAATATTATTCAGCATTTGCCTATTCACCAAGTTGTATAAGAACATATTATTAATATTGAAAATACATTAATGCTAAGTAACGAATATATTGATCTACTAAAAGAAATAATTAGGCAACCAAGTGTTGTAGGTGCCGAACATTCATTTTTTCGTGTCTTACAACGTGAGCTCGAAGAACGAGGAGCGAAAGTTACCTGGTATGAGGGACTTCTTGTAGCTCAAGGAAAGAAACCATTTAGTACCATGTTCTCAGCACATATTGATCGTCACGGTCTTATCTGTACCGGCCCAAACGAATTTCAATATGCTGCATTTATTTCTGGTAACAGAAGCGATCTATTAAACAACTCTGTTTCTGAAGAATTAATGTCAAAAATTACCGGTCGATTTCAATCCATACCTGTTTTTGCCTATGAACCCTGGTCTGGCGTATACAGAGGCAAGGGCATTATTAAAAATTCATATATATGTGAATATAGAAATAACCTGATTTTCGAAGTAGAAGGGCTTGATGATGTTGTCGCAGGAACCCCTATTGCTTTTGAAGATAGACTCAAAATTAATAATGGTCGATTAGAAGGACAATTGGATAATGTATTAACTGCTACTGCGCTTGTACATTTATTTAGTCTCGGATTTGAAGGCACCGCATTTTTTACAGCACAAGAAGAAGCAGGGAAAAGTTGGCATTATTTACTGGAATGGTTCCGCAGATTTGGCGGTTCGACCAATCGATTGTTTGTGGTTGATACCAGTCCATTCCCAAGTATTGAGGCAACGAATCAACAGCTACTTGTTCTAAGAGAAAAGGATGCTAATGCAGCCTTTAATAAGGAAGCGACAAAGCATGTTGAGACCTTATGTAAAAAAACTAATATCAGTTATTTGTATAAAAATAGATACGCAGAAGCGGAAAATAAAGAATTAGTGAAGGCAGGTAAAAAACCTCGGTCAATAGGTAGTACAGAAATGGGCAGAATAATCGCTGCTTCAAACGGGCTGGTTGACGGGACTACTATACAAATTCCTACGTCTGGATATCATACAATGGAGGAATCAGCTTCACGAGAGTCCGTTGATGCATTTATAAAACTGTTAACAATATTATCAAGTTGAATTGAGTTTTAAATACTGGTCAAACATGCTGAACGATATCATCCACTTGTATAAGCAGCTAACTGGCGCTCGTGTCTGTTAAAGCTACAAGATATTAATGTTTGGAGTCATTGAAAAAAGATAATGCCAACCAAAAATCCTCGTTCTGCTACCAAGGTCAAGAACCATTATTCCTTTAAGAAGATCATGACCGGATCTGACTTATCGCGCAGACGTCTACCCTTGATGTGTGCGACGAGTGAAATTCCCGGGCCTGTTGTTTGGCTGACGGCCTGACGGCCTGCAGTCATGGTGATGAAGTCAGCGGCATAGTAGTTATTCAGGAGATATTCAAAAGTATTCGCAATCGTCTTAACTGTGGATCCGTTCAGGCATTTCCACTGATGAATCCACTTGGTTTCGAGTCAGGATTACGACACATTACCATGAGTGGTGAGGATCTAAACCGTTCTTTCCCCGGTAATCCGAATGGCTCACTCGGAGAGCGAATAGCTCACACTATATTTGAAACGATAACCGAAACAAAACCAACGCTTGTTATAGACTTCCACAACGACTGGATCGAGTCTATCCCTTACGTACTGCTGGACCATGATCCGGGCAAACCACACAAAGGTACTTATAGGAAAGCAATACAAGCAGGTAAACACGCTGGGCTGTGCCTGATTGTTGATGATGAGGAGATGAACTCGAGCCTTTCCTTCAATCTGCTTCAGTGTGATATTCCAGCCTTAACATTTGAATTAGGGAAACCGAACATTGTCAGTGAACTCAATGTGACTTACGGCGTTGAGGCTATTTGGAACATACTTGCGCATCTTGGGATGATCGATCTTCGTGATGACTCATACCGCTATCCACTTCCTTCAAGATACGGTCAAGGAAATCTTCTAAAATATTTAGATAAACCTTATGGTTCCAGATCCGGGATAATCAGGTTTCTGGCAAAGCCTGGCAATGTTGTAAAAGCAGGGCAGCCTTTGGCCAAAATCATTAACGCATTTGGTAGGCCTCAAGAGACCATGACTGCAATCAAGGATGGTATAGTTCTTGGCCATTCCGATTCATCAGTAGCGTTTCCGGGTGTCCCTATCATGGCATTCGGTATTCCGGATGACGCTGACCTAGAATCAAAAAAGTAAAAGTCACACTGCAAACGACTTTCGCATAATCGTCGTAGATACATTCTGTCGATTCACAATATGAAGCAGTTGTTGAAATATGAGACATGATAAGATCGACCCAAAGCAGCAGGTTTGAATCAATTTCTAAAACTACAGCTTCCCAGCGAAAGTGGACATTCTCTGGTATTTGATAACTAACTCAGTTTGGCCGATTGCAGTGATTGCAGAGTTTTATTATGCAGCTACTGATAACATGAGCGTAGATTTTAGTGGCCTTGATGTCTTTTTATGACCTAACAAGATTTTTACAACACTTATATTGACCCTGTGTTCCAGAATGTGTGTGGCAAATGAATGCCGAAATACGTGGGTAGTAATTCTTTCTAGTGCATGGATTCATTTGTAGTTTTCCCTCACTGGAATAAGGAAATTCTATTCTTTCCCTAAAGGTAATTTAATCAGGTTTCCAGGGCCAAGTACCCCGTCAGAGCGTGCTTTGATATAAGCATAGATATTGTCGAGATTATCCATAACACGTTTGTTGCCTTTGAAAGGTGGCATTGGTGTACCTGGGTTCCCATTCGTTACCAATTTTATAAATCTGGCTTTATCATCAATCTTTTCTCCAAGGCTGACTAAAAGACCCTGTCCTGCGCCTCCATGACATTGGCCACAGGTGCCACCACGATATGACCTCCATCCCTCAAATGTGTTTTCATCGATTTTTCCATCAATCACTTGATAAGGTTTTTCGTCTTCTTCAGCGAATGAGTTTATTACGGCAAGCGCTAGTAATAGAAAGAATACGGTTTTATATGTGTTTGGTATATCTATCATCTACTGATCTCCTATATTATTGCACCATAGTATTCTTATAGACTGGGATTACAATCTAATCGACCAAATGAGAGTAAGTTAATAGATTCCGCTGCGCTACCTGCCTGGCTACACTCTTAATCAGAAAAATGCGGTCGTCCCCAATCTATTGCACAGATGAAGCACTATAGACTTTGCATGTACTTTATAAACTACATATACCAAGTGGTGCCGTTACAACTATGAAAAAATATCCTGCTCAGGTCTCTGCACTAATCGAGGCGGCACAAGCGCGTATCGAGCATATCCTTTCGTCCTCGTCCTCGGTGCTCTACACCTTTAAGGCGACGGGTGATAACGCCCCCACCTTTGTCAGTGAGAACCTGCGGGAGGTGTTTGGTTATGAGCCAAGTGAATATCTTGAGGACCCAAATTTTGTACCGACCCGGATCCACCCTGAAGATACCTCGGATCTCAAAAGTGGATTCTCACATCTGTTCGAGGATGGACATCTGATCAATGAGTACCGGTTCCGCCGTAAGGACGGCAGTTATTGTTGGGTCAGTGATGAATTAAGAGTTATTTATGATACCGCCGGTAAACCGATGGAGGTCGTGGGTTCCTGGAGTGACATCAACGAACGCAAGGAAGCAGAAGCAGACGCCGCCGCCGGCCGTGCGCGTATCGAGCATATCCTTTCGTCCTCGTCCTCGGTGCTCTACACCTTTATGGCGACGGGTGATAACGCCCCCACCTTTGTCAGTGAGAACCTGCGGGAGGTGTTTGGTTATGAGCCAAGCGAATATCTTGAGGACTCAAATTTTGTACCGGCCCGGATCCACCCTGAAGATACCTCGGATCTCAAAAAAGGATTCTCACAACTGTTCGAGGATGGACATCTGGTCAATGAGTACCGTTTCCGTCGTAAGGACGGCAGTTATTGTTGGGTCAGTGATGAATTAAGAGTTATTTATGATGCCGCCGGCAAGCCTGCGGAGGTCGTGGGTTCCTGGAGTGACATCAACGAACGCAAGGAAGCAGAAGCAGACGTCGCCGCCAGCCGTGCGCGTATCGACCATATCCTTGCTTCCTCGTCCTCGGTGCTCTACACCTTTATGGCGACGGGCGATAACGCCCCCACCTTTGTCAGTGAGAACCTGCGGGAGGTGTTTGGTTATGAGCCAAGCGAATATCTTGAGGACCCAAATTTTGTACCGGCCCGGATCCACCCTGAAGATACTTCGGATCTCAAAAGTGGATTCTCACAACTGTTCGAGGATGGACATCTGGTCAATGAGTACCGGTTCCGCCGTAAGGACGGCAGTTATTGTTGGGTCAGTGATGAATTAAGAGTTATTTATGATGCCGCCGGCAAGCCTGCGGAGGTCGTGGGTTCCTGGAGTGACATCAACGTGCGCAAGGAAGCTGAGGCGGCTGTCACTGCCGCATATGCACGCATGAACTACATCCTTGCCTCCTCACCCGCGGTACTCTATAGCTTTAAGGCGGCGGGTGATAACGCCCCCACCTTTGTCAGTGAGAACCTGCGGGAGGTGTTTGGTTATGAGCCAAGTGAATATCTCGAGGACCCAAAATTTGTACCGGACCATATTCATCCGGATGATGCGGCGCGTATTAGGAGCGATTTATCGCGCCTGTTTGAGAAAGGACACCTGGTCAATGAGTACCGGTTCCGCCATAAAGACGGCAGTTACCGCACTGTAAGTGATGAAATAAAAGTCATTTATGATGAGGCGGGTAAGCCTACGGAGATCGTGGGTTCCTGGAGTGATGTCACCGCGCGAAAAGAGGTGAAGGAAAATATAGTTAGTTTACTCAAGGCCACATCTTTGTTTGGATCACTGGATGAGGCAGCGCTTAGAGATATCGCGGCTGAAGCGAACCCTGTGCAATTGATGGGAGGCATACAACTGGTACAACAGGGTGACATGGCAGATTCGTTTTATCTGGTAATGGGTGGTCGAATACGTACTTTTGTTACTGAGGATGGTGGACGTCAGCGTCAGACCGGGGAAGTTGGGAGAGGAGAACTTGTAGGTGAAACAGCGATTTTAACAGGAGAGCCTCAGCTAGAATCCGCAAGGGCCATAAGGGATACCAATTTGCTGCAGTTTTCCAAAGAAACATTTTACCGGCTTGTAGAACACCATCCAGAGACGGTGCTGATACTTTCTAAAAATATCGCAATCCGTTATCAACGGGAAGTACGCGGCATCAACGCGAATTCTGATATATCAACCATCGCTATCATTCCTGCTGGTCACGGTGTGCCCATATCAGACTTTACAAAGCGACTTGCTGCGTCACTTTCCGAGATCGGATCGACTCTTCATTTGGATGTTAACAGTACGGAGCATGCGTTAGTTCAAGGAAGTGCAGGTGGCTCAGAAGAAGACCGCATATTAGAATGGCTTCATGAGCAAGAAGCCCAGTTTCAATTCGTTATTTACGAGTCAACATCAGAAGCCTCTTCCTGGTCACATAGATGTATGCGCCAGGCAGATCTGATCCTTTCTGTGGGAACAGCCGAGAGTGACCCTGCTTTAAACTCAATCGAACAGGACATCGCTTCACAACAAGGCAACAAGGCTATAGCCCGGCAAGAACTTGTGCTGTTGCACCCGAACAAGGACAAGCTACCCTCTGGAACTAGGGAATGGCTCGACATTCGGCGTTTGGATGATCATCATCATGTCATTTTAAATAATCCATTACACCTTAAACGACTCTGTCGCATTCTAACGGGGAACGCAATCAGTCTCGTTCTTGGTGGTGGTGGTGCAAGGGGCTGCGCGCACATCGGTTTGATTCGCGCCATGCGGGAATTAGATGTTCCCATTGATGCTATAGGTGGCACGAGCATTGGCTCCATTGTGGCGAGCGCCTATGCACTGGGATTTAGCTCTGATGAGATGTTAGCCAACATCGACACTATTGCGCGCGAAAGCGATCCCATAAAAGACCTCACGCTTCCTATGGTTTCACTCATGACCGGTGGCAAGCTGAATAAAGGGCTACAAAAAATGTATGGTGATGTTCAGATCGAAGATTTATGGGTCAAATACTTTGCAGTTTCAGCCAACCTGACAACCGCGCAGACGGAGGTTCACAGACGAGGACCCGTTTGGAAGAGCGTACGGGCCAGCATGTCTATACCAGGTCAAATTCCACCGGTCGTGTTTAATGGCGAGCTTCATGTTGATGGCGGCGTACTCAACAACCTTCCGGTCGATGTAATGCGTGTGGTATGTGATGGGATCATTATTGCCAATAATGTCAGCCCCAAGGTTGACTTGAATGCGGGTGAGGCGAGTGAAGTTACACATTCAGGCTGGTACTATTTGTTGAATGCTTTAAACCCGTTTACCAAGAAGGTGGAAATGCCAGGTATATTAAATACGCTGATGCGTTCTGGTATGTTGTCCAGCATACAGGCAATCAATGTTTCAAAAACGATGGCCGATATCTATATGAGCCCGCCGATAGAAACATTTCAGCTTTTAGACTTTGGATCGTCACATGAAATTGAAGAGGTTGGATACCAATATGCACTTAAAGTAATGAATCAGCAGCTGCACGATAATGAATTGTTAAAGAGTGCATTACTATAGATAACTTAAAGTGGAATCCACCATCACCTTTGTTAAAAAGGTTAAGTTGCATTACAACAAAATTATGGAGAAATACTAAAATGGCATTTACTAATGAATATAATTCGCCTGTCAGGTTATTATATCTTGCTAATAAGAGAAAAACGTCTTCTAATCTTACAAAGGGGTAGTCTATTCAAGGTCTTTGGGCATCCTGTCAGACTATACGTTAAGACTATTATTTAAAGGGAAAGAAAAATGAAAAGACATATCCTGTATTTTACAAGCATCATAATTTTGGTAACTTCAGTAATACTGCCAGTGAGCCAGGCCGAAGATCTTAGTGAGCAAGAAAAGAGAAGTGATGCCAAAGCTATGTTTGATAAAGCAGTTGCTTTGATCGAAAAAGAAGGTATTCATAAGGGTCTTTATGAATTCAATACAAACAGAAGCGAATTTGTTCATGGTGCAACACATGTGATGGTCGTTAGTGATGAGGGAGTTATCTTCGCACACAGCTATCAACCTTATAGAATAGGCATTAGTCTTGCGACACAAAAAAGTGCAGAAAAGAGAGACAAATACTCGTTTAAGGACGCATTGGTCGATATGGATAAAGCGGGTGACGAAATGAAGGAAATTCACTGGGTTTGGTGGAATCCAGAAACAGAAATACGGGAAGATAAAAGGGCTTTTGTCAAACGAATATTTGATCCTGATTCCGATTTTATCGCCTTCTTCTATGTCATGGCATCATATTTCACACCTATGGATCATTAGCTTTAAGATTTAAATGGGGACAGATCAAGTATTTACGTTTATTATAAATATCAATTTTGTTTAACTGGCATCCCCCCGGTCGTCTGGGGGGTGCTCTACTGTTTAACATCGTTTCAATTTTATTCTTGAAATGATCATTTCCTAATTAATAATTCCCAAATGAAGCGCTATAATATATGCGCATTTCAGTGCAAACGTTTTCTGTCCACCACAAGTTAAATCTGAACGTTCGCTTTCAGTTGCCACCTCAACCGGTCGACGCAACACCATTAAAATAAATTAGAAAACCTGCTTCTTCTGGCCGATCTCTACAGGTTTATAGTTTTAATTGAACCTTCCGCTTTCAAGATGGAATGTACAGAATTAAACTGGTATGGCGGAGGTATTCACTTTAGTATTAAGGTCAACAAACATCTCCAATCAATAAGGAGCTTATTATGATCATTACCACGCTGGAATACGTTCCAGGTAAAACAATCACCAAACACCTGGGGCTAGTTCAAGGCAGTACAGTCCGCGCCAAACATGCAGGTAGAGATATTATGGCGGGGATAAAAAATATCTTTGGCGGGGAGTTAACCGCCTATACCGAACTACTCCATGAATCCCGCGAAGAAGCGATAGATAGAATGAAAGAGCAGGCACAGTCTATCGGTGCAAATGCTATCCTCAATGTGCGTTTCTCCACCTCTTCGATCACTCAGGGCGCCTCTGAAATTTTCACCTACGGCACCGCTGTCGCAATGGAATGATGTCGAAATAATATGGATGCGCTCATACAGATCATTATTTTTCTGGTACTTCTCGCGCTAGGCTATTTCTTTGGTCAGTCGATAGAGAAAAAACATTATCGTTCGATCATACAACGTGAAGCACATCTACAATCGATTCCTGTGATTGCCAGTAAAATTTTACCCGAAGAATTTCAACCCTGCCAGACACAACTAGTCTCTGGCAATGTAGTTATCTCCGTAGATTATTTTAAAAAATTCGTCTCCGGACTACGTAGCATTGTTGGTGGCAGAATGATCAGCTATGAAAGTCTTATTGACCGTGCGCGTCGTGAGGCTATATTGCGAATGAAACAAGACGCAAAAAAAATGAATGCCAATTATGTATTCAACATCAAAATGGAAACCTCTTCTATTTCTAAAGGCGCTAAAAATACCATTGGTTCAGTTGAAGTACTGGCCTATGGGACCGCTGTAATTATTGAAAAAATCTCATAATCAAACGAATATAACCACAGAGCGCACAGAGCAAAAACAGTTATTCCTCTGTGCGCTCTGTGGTTGAAAGTTTTTTTAATTCAAGTAAACACTTATGGAATATTCCAATCCAAAAATCCCTGAAGGAATTAACACCTCGACGGAAAACCCGCTAAAAGAATTCTTCATTCTGAGTATTGGTGTACTGGGTCTTATTTTTATCGCTGTCATCATTCTTAGTTTTGCCGCCGAAAAACTTGCAGTCTATGTACCATTCGAAACAGAACAGAGCTTAATCCCAGAAATGTGGGCTAAAATTGATGCAGAAGCAGAATCTGAAACAAGCAAACAGTCCCGTGAATATTTACAATCTCTCAGTGACCGATTAGCAAAGCGCATGCAACTACCTGATGAGATGGAAATCACGGTACATTATATGGAAGAAGATACCGTCAATGCCTTCGCTACCATCGGTGGGCACATTTTTATGTTTAAAGGCTTAATGGACAAACTCGAAAGTGAGAATGCCCTGGCCATGGTCCTCGCTCACGAAATGGCTCATGTTTATCATCGACATCCCATTATTGCCATGGGTAGAGGTGTTGTTATTGGACTTCTATTGTCTGCTATTTCAGGTGCCAGCAGTGATGTTTTCGTCGGTCAAGTCGTGGGAGAAACTGGGATGATAGCGATACTCAATTTTAACCGTGATCAGGAGAGAGAGGCGGATATTACTGCACTCCATGCAGTGAATGGCTTATATAAGCACGTGGCAGGCAGCAATGACTTATTCACCGTATTGATGCAAGCACATGGTGCAGATTCGTCTGAACCGCCCGCTTTTCTGAGCACTCATCCATTGACACAAGATAGAATCGACGACCTGACCACCTATGCTCAGGAAAGAGGCTGGAATACTGACGCTGAACTGACAAAAATCCCGCAAAACTTGAGATTAGGGCAACCCTTATAATTCTTGGATAATCCGATTGAGTCCAAAATTTCCAATAGCCTCGTTGCTAAGTAATTCCAATAGAACAACTATTAAAATCACTTAGCGCCTTACTCTTGAATATTTTGACTCTCAATCAAACTCACCCAGAATTAAAGTGATGCCCAAAATCATTTCTTTCTTAGTATCAGTCATGGTATAAATTCTGCCCATTAAAATTTCTATTTTTAAAAGGAAACAACATGCTGCAAACACCTGTACTCACAGAACAGAATCTCAAAGATTACGAACGAGATGGTTTTGTCGTTGTCCGCAACGCTTTCAATGCCGAAGACATGGCGAAGATAGCGCAATGGACGGTTGAATTAGCTGAACTATCTGAAGAATCTGGAAAACAATGGGTCTATCACGAACAAAGTAAAATGAATCCAGATGAAAAACTAATTTGCCGTATAGAAAAAATTTCACCTTTCCACAAAGGTTTTGCCGAACTTGGAGAAATTTTGAAAAAACCGCTGGCACAGATTGTTGGCGAAGAAGTCATTATGTTTAAAGAGAAGGTTAATTTCAAAATGCCGGGTGGCGATGGCTTTACCCCACATCAGGATCAACAAGCCGGATGGGGATATTACACCGATTACTTTATGAGTGCTCTGGTGAGTATTGATGAATCTACTATTGAAAATGGGTGTCTACAGATTGTTGCAGGACACCAACACGATGGTCTCTACAAAGAATGGGAACCACTCACTGAAGAAAATATGCAGGACATGGAGTTTGTTCACTGCCCTACCAAACCGGGTGATATGGTGATCTTCGATTGTTACGCACCACATTCATCAGATCCTAATATGAGTGATAGAATAAGACGTCTGTATTATGCGACGTACAATCGTGCATCAGCCGGCGATTACATGGAACAATACTATGCAGACAAATATAAAAATTATCCGCCCGACATTGATCGTGAGCAGGATAAAGAATACATATTCAGGGTTTAATTACACAATAAAATACATAGGAAGAATATTATGAGCAAACGATTTTTACATACCATGCTTCGTGTTGGCGATCTAGATCGCTCGATTAATTTCTACACCAATGTCCTGGGTATGAAACTTCTGCGTAAATCGGATAATGAAGAATATAAATATACCCTAGCATTTATCGGTTACGGAGATGAATCAGAAGGGACTGTTCTGGAGCTCACACACAACTGGGATACTAGCGAATATGACCTCGGCAATGCTTACGGACACATTGCTATCAGCGCCGATGATATCTATGCAACTTGCGAGGAGATAAGAAACGCTGGGGGTGACATCATCCGTGAACCGGGACCTGTCAAAGGCGGCACAGTTGAAATCGCTTTTGTGAAAGACCCAGACGGCTATGCCATTGAATTGATCAATTCTGCACATGTAGGCCAAGGATAAAAGAAACCAGCATTAGTATTTCTACTCGTTACGGTTAGTGAATGTTACCGGAGCCTTCGGGCTCCTGAAGCTGATTCATATTCCAGTTGGCTTTGGCAAGGCCCTGAGATAGCAGATTATGAAACATATAGAGCAAGGCATCATTTAGATTCAATGTGATGCCTTGTCCGTTCTCAGGTAGTAACTGTAAATTTAAAATCTTGTCTTCGGTAATATTTGTTTTTATGCCGAAGCCCAGTATTCCATTTTCACCTAATGGATAATTCTTCACACTCTCCTCAAATGGCTTCTCCAAAGCACCGTCCTTGATCATATTGCTTGTTTGCGGCTTTGAGCCCAGTGTCGTCATTCCCCCACGTTCATTCATACCTTTATTAAGAATATCCATCAACAAACCCGCATAACGACGTGTAAACCAAACCCTGTATTCATCACCGTTTTGGGTTGTGGCTCGCATCAACAGGCGATCTTCCTTGTCGATATAGGCGATATTGATCTGGTGTAGCTGATCCGTCATATTATTTATGATGCCCCTTTAGTCATTAAAATGTGATGCGCAACACTATTTTTAATTCTGATGTAAGAATACCCTAGAAGATGTTTAGAAATCGAGTAAACTTTAACTAGCTATCATTAATCTACATGAGGGATCCCGTGATGACTGATAAAGATCAATCACAGAAAGAACTTTCAGAAATGCTTGACGAACTAACTTCCCGGCTCAGCAAAATTGAGGAAGATATTCACCATCAAGAATCCCCAGTCAGTGCTGATTTTGCCGAGCAAGTAACCGAAGATGATGAAGTGCTGGCCGCACTTGAGAATGAAACCAATGCCACCATTACGAATATCAGGAATGCCTTGAGAAGAATGGAGGAAGGCACCTACGGTTCCTGCGCTGTCTGTGGAGTTGAGATTATAGAAGAAAGGATGAAGGCATTACCCTATACAGATATATGTTTTGAGTGTTCTACTAAATAATACTTAATAATAATTATTACCTACAAACATCACTCCAGATCGAATTTGAATTTTTTAGCCATTAAAATTTGAGCATCTATAATTTCGGTAAAAAGCGCCTCGTCCTTTGCTAATAAGCTGTTGAGTGTTGCGTCAATCTCTTCCAAATCTACTTCTGACCCCGGATTATGTGACTCTATATGATTTGTGATGACATCGTACGCCGCAATAATATTTGTGCTGTTATCCAAGAAATTAACAAATGCGACATGAAACGCATTACACGTGTCATAATCAGGAACGGTGACCTGCCCTGTTTTAATAATGACGTCACGGTGTGTTGAATCAAACGTATTCAACGCTTCACGCATCTTCTCGATATCAACAGTTTCACCTGCGTAATATTGATTCAGATGATTGACGACATCCGCATAATCCCGATTGTCTTCTTCAAGCAATGCAATCACACCATCATTATAAGCAATCACCTCATCCTGAGTTTTACCCTCATTCCAGAACCAAGCCACTGATGCGGCTACAACGATAATCCATAGCAGGCTTTTTATTTTTTCTTACGATGTATTTTCACAACCGCTTTGTACGGGTTCTCTTATCAACTAAACACAGGATACTATTTTTACGCTTAACACTAAACTCTTACAATGATATTGATTGCTCTCGGGAACGTATCTAGGGGTTGTTTTAATATAAACGACCCGTTTTAACGATTCTTTCCTTCCAATAAGGCTCACTAAGATTCGCAAATGAAACATATTTTCCCGTAGAAGGCGCGTGAATAAACCTGCCTTTTCCGGCATAGATGCCGACATGCGATGTCTTTTTTTGATCCAGATTAAAGAAAATCACGTCTCCCGGTTTCAGTGCAGACCGAGGAACGGACTGCGCTGCATCATATTGTGCGAGAGATGTTCTTGGAACACGGATCCCTGCATGCAGATGTGAGTACTCAACCAGACCACTACAATCAAAACCTGATGGATCAGCACCACCATAACGATAAGCTGTCCCTAAAACGCTCTGGGCATAGCTAAAGATTTCGCTGCCTTTATCACTCGCATCGTCTGAGGGTTGATTAGATATGATTCTCTCAGTATTGGTACTGCGCTCGACAACCGGTGCTTGAGGGACAGTTGAACAACCGTTTAAACCAGCAAACAACACGATTAATAATAGTCTAAATAAAATTTTTATCATCAGACAATTTAATTACTCTAATTTTTGTTTTAGTATTATTATTCTGGTTTACTATTCTGGCACTAAAGGATTACAGTTTTTGATTTGAACATTACCTTGCAACAGGTTGCCTTTGGAATATTCACTGAAATGACAGATATTGGTTTCGGGGTCATAGTTCTCTATCCATAGGTTCTCATCTTTCCAGGTTGCATGAATGTGCCGCTGACCATCAGGCACAGACACTGACATTACACCACCCCATTTTTTGACAAATATTTGTTGGAAGTGGAAATAATAAGCAGCCCAACCCATGAGTAAAACCACTGCAGAAACCACAAATGTAGCCTTCCACGCATCCATCCGAAACCCAACAAAAAAAACTACCGCAGCAATCAGTGCGATAACCGTAAACCAGTAAGCGTAAGTAATCATTCTTTAATTTTCTCCGAATTCTTTATCATTCTGAGTTGTTTAACCATTTTTAGTTTCACAGACAACGCGAACACGATCAGCCGGAATAAATAACTGTTTAAGCAAATACGTTTTAAATGATTCAGGATAGTCTTGATCTGCTATCGCCATTTCCATGCAAGATAACCAGGCATCACGCTCCGTTGTGCCAATTGGAAATGATTGATGTACTCCCGGAATACTAATAGCACCATATTTTTCCTGGTACAGTTTCGGGCCGCCTAGCCAACCACAAAGAAAAAGCGTTAATTTTTCCCTAGAGTGTTCAAGATCTTTTGGATGCATGTCACGAATATTTTTAGCATCTGTCACTGTATCCATATATGTATAAAAAGCTTTCACCAGCGTCGTAATACCTTCCAGCTTTCCCGCTGTATTATACGAAGCATCCTTAACACCATACTGATTTTCTTTTTCTTTCATAGAGCTCTGAGATTTTAAACTACTTAATAGATTATAATACTGACATCATAAGAGAATTGATCGTTCAATCTCCCTGCCAGTAATAAGTGAAGCGCGTGCCGTTGTAGTAAACTAGTGAAATATTTAAATCACAAAGTTTTGTATAACTTCAACTTTTGATTTATTCGATCCTGCTTCCATATCTTCTGGAATATCCTTACCAATAATCACGGCTTCACGTTTTGCAATCTGTTCAAACCAACGCGTTAAATGCGGCATGTCTTCAATCGACAGTCCCGACCATCTGTGACCACTAATCCAGGGCCAGGTGGCTATATCTGCGATTGAATAATCACCCGCCAGATATTCACACTCTGCGAGTCTGCTATTCAGTACTTCATACAAGCGTGTGCATTCCTTGTTATAGCGTTCTATCGCATACGGAATCTTTTCAGGCGCATATCGATGAAACACATTAGCCTGCCCCTGCATAGGACCCACACCACCCATCTGAAACATCAGCCATTGGATAACCAATGATCGCCCTTTTGCATCCTTAGGCATGAACTGACCAGTCTTTTCAGCGAGATAAATTAATATTGCACCAGATTCGAATACAGCATAATCATCACAATCATGATCAACAATAGTCGGAATTCGACCATTCGGATTTAATTTTAAATACCAGTCTTCCTTTTGTTCCATCGCACCCAAATCAATACGATGGGTCGTATATTCCAGCGCCATTTCTTCTAATGCAATCGTCACCTTGTGACCATTTGGCGTTGCTGCGGTATAGAGATCTATCATTTTTACCTACCGTCCTTATTAATATAATCAACTACAGAATAATACATTTAAAGGTGAGACCCGAATGGTACTTATTTAAGACATGGTTTCAGGTGGAAACGCTAGGTACATGCCCTTACCGTCATTCTGGCGAAGGCCAGAATGACCACCATGGAAGGTGGGAATGCAAAAGGATTGTCCGGAACAATCCTTGTCCAGTCAATTAAATGAGTCCGCTTCGCGGACACTTTGTTGTACTCGGCTTTGTCTGGAAAATTAGCTCCAAGCATTTTCACCCGAATATATCCTATATTCGTCCTGAGTCGCTCTACCTCCTGCATCCATGCAGTCGTGGATGCTGGGATACCCCAGCATGACAGTAATATTTACTTAAGTAAGTACCATTCTGGTCTGAGCTTTAATTACCCATCACAATAAATATTATCGAGCATCACCACCTCTTGTTGTTTCTAATTCTGATATTGAATCAATGTGTGAGTCTATTTGATTCCATCTAGTTGATTAAAATAAATCTGTCCCCTTTTATCTGTTTACAGGATCAATTAATAGTACTACTATTTAAAAAAGAGGCGATTACCGCCCGCAGAGTACAACTATTTAGAAGTTAAACGCATATTGATGCGGTAATGAACGCCAATGAGCAGTGACATGCTCAAGGCGACCGTATCAGATGCGAGTGTATTGACGTGCAAAGACGTCTTTTACCTTCGTATACATCATCGGTTCTCCTTTAAGTTAAACGACAGGTTTAAGCCTGCCTCTCCGAAGCAGACCATTTCTGCATCGCCTTCCATCAATGCTTGATGGGCGCGTCGAAGTAACTATAAAAGAGGGCGGTAATCGCCAAACTCAATTCGTAACAAATACTAATAATCTTATAGATCAAGCAGCCAGAGTACTTGATCGTCTTTCTCTAGAATTTCTCAGATTATTGCGAAGATAAGGCGTAGTGCTTTCGAGAATCGTAGTTTACTGTTGTAAATGAGACTCGCAGAAAGTGCTACAACGCAGTCTTCGTGAAAATATGAAGATTCTAGCTAGCCGCACTTAGACTCGCCACAATTTAGACAAGTCATACACCCATCCATTAATATCATGGCCTTGGTGCTGCACTTGATACATAAACTTGCACCATCAGGAAAATCTTGCGGAGACTTTGCTTCTGCGTCTTTCAACGTGCTTTCATATTCTGCGCGTTTTTCATCGATCAATTTTTTCTGATGGTCATCCAGACCTTCATCTTTCAACATGCCGATCATTCTTAAATGACTTTCAAGAACATCACCTATCTCGGCTACCAGTGAAGGCATAAACTTGCCGCCTTTTTTGAAATAACCACCGCTTGGATCAAACACGGAGCGTAGTTCTTCAACCAGGAAGGTAATATCGCCACCTTTACGGAATACAGCAGAAATAATTCTAGTCAGTGCCACAATCCATTGGAAGTGATCCATGTTCTTTGAATTGATAAACATTTCAAAGGGACGACGCAATTCATGTTCTGTGCCGGGGTTGAGTACGATGTCATTGACTGTTACATAGAGCGCGTGGTCAGACAGTGGTGTACTGATCTTATACGTTGAACCCAAAAGCATTTCCGGGCGTTCAACTTTTTCATGCATCTGTACGACATTGGTACGTGCCGCTATTTCTGCTTCGGTTGCTTGTGAGTTATCTGTCTCTGCGCCTTCTTGAACAACTTCAAATCCGACAATATTTTTTGTAATTTTTGTAACCATTCTATTTATATCTACTAACAATCCTTAATTAGAACTTGCCGTAGTAACCCTCCTTAAGTGCATCAAAAAGATTCGCGGCAGTATGTATTTCACCATCGTAATCTACTTCTTCATTACCTTTTAATTCGACCGTTTCACCATTCTCAAGTTTAAACTTATAAATTGTTTTTTCCAGATCATCCTCTTTCACTAGCACACCCTGGAAAGCTTCTGGATTGAACCTGAAAGTCGTACAACCTTTTAAACCTTGATCGTAGGCATATTCGTAAATATCCTTGAATTCATCAAAGGCAAAATCAGTCGGGACATTCGCTGTTTTTGAAATCGATGAATCAATCCATTTCTGCGACGCTGCCTGAATATCCACATGTTGAGTTGGCGTCACATCGTCCGCTGCAATAAAGTAATCCGGCAAGGCATTCTTCTCATCTTTAGAGTACGGCATGGCGTCAGGATTCACTAAATCGCGATAGGCCAGCAGCTCATAAGAGAATACATCAACTTTCTCTTTGGTCTTTCTGTTTTCGCGAATGACGTTGCGTGAATAATGATGTGCGAAACTGGGCTCTATGCCGTTACTGGCATTATTCGCTAATGACAGCGAAATGGTGCCTGTTGGTGCGATGGAGTTATGATGTGTGAAGCGAGCGCCTACTTCTTCTAGTTCCTTGACCAGCTCTGGCGCAACCTCAGCAATGCGTTGCATGTAATTACTGTATTTCGCATGCAGAACCTTGCCTTTAACTTTGTCGCCAATCTTAAAGCCATCATCTTTCATGATCGGACGGCGTCGCAACATTTCACCGGTGACGGTAAATTCTTCATCCATAATTGGTGCAGGACCTTTCTCTTTGGCGAGATCCAGGGCTTCTTCCCAACCAGCCACCGCCAGTTCACGACTAACTCTTTCTGTAAAGGTGACTGACTCTTCGCTACCGTATTTCTTCTTTAATAGCGTCAGCGTTGAACCTAAACCAAGAAAGCCCATGCCATGACGACGCTTGCGCATTATTTCATCACGTTGGCCTGCCAGAGGTAGGCCATTAATTTCAACGACGTTGTCTAACATGCGGGTAAAGACTTTGACTGCTTTACGAAAATCTTTCCAATCGAACCGCGCACGATCAGTAAAAGGTTCAATCACAAAGCGTGTGAGATTGATCGAGCCAAGCAAGCAAGAACCATAAGGCGGTAGCGGTTGTTCACCACAAGGATTGGTTGCGCGAATATCTTCACAGAACCAGTTGTTATTCATTTCATTGACTTTATCAATCAGGATAAATCCCGGTTCAGCAAAGTCATAGGTCGAGCCCATGATGACATCCCAAAGACGTTGCGCGCGGATGGTCTTATAGACCCTACACGCCACCAGGCCTTCGTCATTAACAACATAGTTGGTGTGGCTTGGCCATTCACGCCAGATAACTTTCTCCGGATCATTCAGATCCATTGTTGCGCTTTCTTTTT
>JBLHKO010000045.1:0-19499 GCA_047620145.1 Gammaproteobacteria bacterium
AACAAAGCTTATATATCTCCTGACTTGCTGCGAGCATATTGCCTTCAACACGATCAGCAATCAGTTGTGCAGCATCCGTGGCAATGCGTTTATCTTGTTTTTGTACACGCTGACAGATCCAGCCGGGAAGCTTGCCTGCTTCAATCGGCCAGACCTGTGTTGTTACGCCGACCTTATCCAGTGATTTATACCACTTACTTTTTTGAGCCTGCTTGTCCATGCGATCGCTGGTGATGAGCAAAATATTGTCGCCCGCGAGCTGTTCGGCGTATTCCGTTAAAACTTTTCCGCCTTCGCGTCCGGGCTTGTTGGAGCCCATGCGTAATTCGATGAGTCGCGTACTGGCAAATAAAGACATGCTGGCGTTTTCTTCGATCAACTTGTTCCAGTCAAAACCCGTTGCAACATCCAGCACAACGCGCTCTTCCACGCCTTGTTCTCTGGCTTTGGCTCTGATGAAATCCGCAGCTTCATTAAGTTGTAGTGGCTCTTCACCACTGATCAGGTATACCGGGGAAAGTCCTTTGCGTTTTATTTCGTCAGGTAATTGTTCTACCCTTATTTGCATTACTGAACGGCAGCTCTTAGCCGCCTGAGTACAGATTCAGCTGCCTGCTTGGCGATATCTCTCCTTAATACTGATTCTTCTTCAATTTTGCCCAGAACAGCTCCTTTGTCAAAAGTATAATCGCGCGCTGCAGTGATAGGCTCGGCGTCGGTTGTTGTTGCGCTCTCGTTTTTGCTTGTAATCTTGAGCATGGCGTTATAGGTGACTTCATATTCCTCCACTTTGCCTGTGGTGGGGGAAACAGATAAAACTTTTGATCGAAAAGATTCATTACTCAAGGTGACGATGTAGTCGGCATCGGTTGCACTAGAGACCGTTTTTACGTCAGCATCCAGTAATTGTCGTCTTACTTCCGCGGCAAGGATGTTGGCACCTGAAGATTGAATATAGATAGCAGCATTTTGCAGGGCCAGCAGATTTGTTCCTCTAAGCTGAAAACCACAGGCACTCATTCCCACCAATAGAAAAGCAAGGATTAAAACAGAGAATCTATTGTATGGTTTTATTGTTGGTCTCATCTGATCTTTCCATTGGAAATTTGTTTATATAATCCTGACGTTTAATCAGTCAAAAGAAGCTCGTTAAGGCGTGATTCATCTGTCTAGCTTATTATGAAACGACGATATTCACCAGTCGTCCAGGCACAACAATGACCTTTCTGATGTCTTTTTCGGCGATAAATTTCTGCACGTTGTTGTCTGAAAGCGCAGTTTCTTCAATTTGCTGCTGATCTGCATCGATAGACACGATGATTTTAGCGCGTAATTTTCCATTCACCTGCACTACCAGTTCTAGCTCATTTTGGACCAGCGCAGAGTCATCAACCTTGGGCCAGGCTGCATCAACCATAGGTTCGCTGTGTCCAAATTCACGCCACAAGGCATCGGTTATGTGTGGGACAATGGGCGACAGCAACAAAATAGACGTTTCCAGACCTTCACGCATAATCGCTCGGCCATTTTCCGATTCATCCTTTGCTTGTGACAGACTATTGCTTAATTCCATCACGGCCGCGATGGCGGTGTTGAATGTATAGCGGCGGCCGATGTCATCATTAACCTTAGCAACAGTGCTGTGAATTTTGTGGCGAAGTTTTTTCTGATCATCTGTTAATTCATTTTTCTTTAATTCAGAAATCCCACCTGACTGGAGATGTTCAGCAGAGAGTTTCCAAAGTCGTTTTAGAAAACGATGGGCTCCCTCAACTCCAGCATCAGACCATTCCAGGCTATGTTCAGGTGGCGCGGCAAACATGGTGTAAAGGCGTACAGTGTCAGCGCCATAACGATCGATCAGATTTTGCGGATCGACACCGTTATTCTTGGATTTTGACATCTTTTCGATCCCGCCAATAGTAACGACTTGACCATCAGAGACCAGCTTCGCGCTAACCGGGCTGCCTTTATCGTCATGTTCAACAACCACATCAGCCGGGTTGAACCATTCTGTAGAGCCGTCATTATGTTTGCGAAAATAGGTTTCCGCGATGACCATTCCTTGCGTCAGTAATTTACTGAAAGGCTCATCGTTTTCTACCAGGCCTTCATCGCGCATCAGTTTGTTAAAAAAGCGAGCGTAAAGTAAATGTAAAATGGCATGTTCAATACCGCCTATATATTGATCTACAGGTAGCCAGTATTTAGCACGCTCATCTAGCATGGACTCTGTCGCGTCCGGGCAGCAATAGCGGGCGTAATACCAGCTGGATTCGAAGAAAGTATCAAAGGTATCCGTTTCACGAACTTCGCCATTACCAAGATCGTAAAACCCCGGCATTTTTTTGAGTGGAGAGCCTGAGCCATCAACGGTGACATCTTCGGGTAGACGAACAGGAAATTCAGAAGCGGTTTTCGTATTGCCTTCTGCATCTTTGATAATGGGAATTGGACATCCCCAATAGCGTTGGCGAGAAACGCCCCAGTCACGTAGGCGATAATTCATTTGTTTTTCGCCTTTGCCCTGTGATTTAAGCCAATCGGCAATTGAATTAAAGGCGGCTTCCGACTCCAGACCATCGAATTGACCAGAATTACCAAGAATACCCTTTTCGGTAAATGCGGCTTTATCAATACTGCAATCAGCACCATCAGTACTAAAAATAACCTGCTTACGCTCAATACCGTATTTTTCAGCGAATTCCCAATCGCGTTGATCGTGGCCCGGGACAGCCATTACTGCGCCAGTGCCGTAGCCCATCAGAACAAAATTAGCCACATAGAGTGGTACGGTTTCGCCACTAACCGGATGAATAACATTGAGTCCCAAGGCAAAGCCTTTTTTCTCCATGGTTTCCATTTCGGCCTCAGTAACACCACCTTTTTTACATTCTTCTATAAAGTTAGCCAATTCTGGATTGGATTCGGCGGCATTTAAGCTAAGTGGGTGTTCAGCAGCTACAGCAACATAGGTGACGCCCATTAAGGTGTCAGGTCGAGTGGTATAAATTCCAATCTTGTCTTCACTGTTTTCCAGTTGAAAATCCATTTGTACACCTTCGGAGCGACCGATCCAGTTACGCTGCTGCGTCAGTACGCGTTCTGGCCAACCGGGAAGTTTATCCAAATCGTCCAGCAACTCTTGTGCATAGTCCGTGATTCGGAGAAACCATTGTTCAATATTTCGTTTCTCGACAATGGCACCTGAGCGCCAACCCTTGCCATCAATGACTTGTTCGTTTGCCAATACAGTCTGATCAACTGGATCCCAATTGACGGTAGCGGTTTTGCGATAGGCTAAATCCTTGTCTACCAGACGAGCAAATAACCATTGTTCCCATTGGTAATAATCCGGGTCACAGGTGGCCAATTCGCGATCCCAATCATAAGCAAAGCCCAGACGTTGCAACTGCGCCTTCATATATTCGATATTTGAACGCGTCCACTCAGCAGGCGGCATGCCACTGTTGATAGCTGCATTTTCTGCTGGGAGCCCAAAGGCATCCCATCCCATCGGTTGCATGACATTTTTGCCGAGCATACGTTGATAGCGAGAGATAACATCGCCGATGGTGTAATTCCTGACATGTCCCATATGTAATTTACCACTAGGGTAAGGAAACATGGACAGGCAGTAGAATTTTTCCTGATCAGGATCTTCTATGGCTTTAAAAGATTTTTTGTCTTCCCAGCTTGTTTGAACTTGTGTTTCTATACTTGAGGGGTCGTAATGCTGATCCATATGTAAATAGTAATCTTGCCTGTAATTAAAGGCGCAAGGATACAGTAGGGGGACTGGTACTCACAAGGAATGCTAAAAAATAGTGGAGACACCGCTCCAGCGCATTCATGCGGTTGCGGCATACCGTACATCCTGTACATAAAAAAAGACCTCCTTACATTAAGGAGGCCTGATTATTAAAACACGAATAGCTTACTCGTCTTTTAGAGACAGGTTTTCTATGTTTTTTTCAACAATAGACGGGCCAACTCCTTTAACATCAGCGAGTCCATCTATGGATGTAAAAGGACCGTGTTCTTCCCTGTAGGCGATGATGGCTTCTGCTCGTTTTTCGCCAACACCTTTTATTGAAGACATTAGCGTTTCTTTATCCGCAGAATTAATATTAACTGTTTCAGCGAAGAGCAATACCGGGATAAAAAGACAGACAGCAAGGATAAGTTTTTTAAATATTTCCATATTTATTCTCCTAGATTTTATAATTAAATTTCCGTGTGGCTACATTACCTTGTAGCTAATCAGATCCTAACGCAGGCGGTTAATTTTTAAAATACACCAAATGGGGTGTTTTAATATGAAATATTCATTTGCTACTATAGGTATTGAAAATTTTCTCTGTTCCGTTTAACGCCAACATCTAACTTTTATTTTGTCAGCGTCATGGACCAGGCAAGCCATATAATCATCATTGATGGGTAAGTTAAGCGCAGACCAGACTTCTGTCGAAGCTTTGTGCAAAGTTATTGTCGGTTGTTGCACTTCAGGATCGACACTGACATCAAATGACTCCAAGCCATAAGTGACACCATCACCTGTTGCCTTGATAAATGCTTCTTTGCGTGTCCAGCATGCACAAAATGCTTTTGCTTTGCTCGACTCTGAATAATTATTAAATTCTGATTGTTCTGCCTTTGAAAAAAAGCGAGTGACTAATGCTTGATGATCCGTTTCATAATTTATTTTTTCTACGTCAATGCCAATATTGTGTTTTTGTGATATAGCAACTAAAGCAATATCATTTGAATGAGAAACATTAAAAGAGATATCTGCATACTGAGGTTTTTCCTCCAAAACGGGTTTGCCATGTTTGAGGTATTTAAATTTGAATACAGCTGGATCAGCTTCGGTCAGCAAGCCTAAATATTTGCGAAGGCTACCTCTGGTAATAATGTATTGTTGTCTCTTGTCTTCGATCTTAAGTTTATCTGCACGTTCTTGTTCATCCTCTGAAAGTACTGAATAAAATTCGTCAATGTTTTTTGATAATTTTTTTAAATCACAAAGCCATACGTCAATATTCTCGTGAGAAAGATTTAGTGAATCAGGGGTTGGTTGCCAGATATCTTTTTTCACAGGATATTTCCGTCGTCATGCTGGTGAATACGACCTACAGGATGTAGGAAATGTCGCGAGAGGACATGGAGTCCGAAGCGACCAGCATCCAGTCGAACGAAAACCGCATTATTGACTAGGTCGCTCTTTGATATCCGTATCACCGCGACATTAGTGCCTCCATGCTCGTCATACTGGCATTCACCAGTATGACGAAACTCTATTTTTTTGTTCATCATGGATCCCAGTTTGTACATGGATGATGATACTAAGTAAAAATTGTTCGGGACAGGCATGCTTATTCTTTAAATGACAATTTTAATCTTTCCATACCTTCGTCGATACTGACAGTAGGTTCATAGAAAAAGTCTTGTTTAGCCGCACTGAGGTCGTAGTAATGGGCGCTGGAAAGTTGTTTGGCAATAAAACGAGTTATGACGGGTTCAGTATTAAGATTCAAAGTTTTATAAAACAATTCCATCAAAAGCCCAATAGTGTAAGCGAGCTGTGTTGGTATAATTTTAGTGACAGGGGCAAGTCCAGATGTTGCCAGTATTTTATTGATCAACTCTGCCATCGGTAGTGGCTCACCATTGCTGATAAAGTATGCTTTCCCGGCACAGACAGCATCATTCATTAAATCTTCTGCAGCAAGGATATGCGCCAAGGCGGCATTGTCCACATAGGTAGAATCCACCAAATTATTTTGTTTGCCAACCAGTCGTAATTGTCCTGTTTTTGCGCGTTCAATAATTCTTGGGACTAGATGGGGATCGCCAGGCCCCCAGATTAAATGCGGCCGCAAAGCCACTGTTAATAATGAATCACAATTTGCATCAAGGACTATTTGTTCGGCCAAAGCTTTGGTTTTTTGATAAGCGGTGAGGAAGTGCTCAGGGTAAGGAGCTGATTCATTGATATTTGTTTCGTCATGCCCATCAAAAATGACGCTCGGCGAACTGGTATAGATTAACTTTTGTATATTATGAGTTCGACAGGCTTTAAGAACATTTTCAGTGCCGACAACATTGCATTGATAATAATCATCGTAATCACCCCAAACGCCAGCCTTCGCAGCCACATGAAATACGATATCACAATCCTGTGCAGCATTTATGACAGTGGTTTGATTACTAATATCGCCACGAATGATATCGACACCGAGTTTTTTTAAGTCAGGATTATCTGAACGTTGTAAGCTACGGACAGATACGCCTTTGTCGAGCAGCATGCGGACAATATTTGAACCTAGAAAACCGCCGCCGCCAGTGACTAATGCTTTTTTCATGTTATTTGCGTCTTGCTTATTTGTTCCTGGCTTATTTCTTTCTGGCCCAAACAGCCAGTTTCTCTCGGCCAATCTTTGCATTATGTCGAGTGTCCACAGGGAATGCAGAATGAAATAAAATAATTTTAATAGATTTGGTTTGTTCAAACTGCTGACCAATTTTTAATAACTCTGCTGTGATTAAGTTTCTATCATCACTTTTAAATTCCTCTTCCAGTTCAACACAAATTACAGGAATAGTTTTATTGTTACTATTTATACCCACTAAAGCGGTACGAAATACTTTTGCATGTGTATTAAAAATACCTTCACAGGGAATTGTAAACAGAGTTTCATTATTGGTAATAACACGATGCGTCATGCGACCACAAAACCACAAACGACCTTGTTCATCCAGATAACCTGTGTCACCCATGCGATGATAAAAGCCACCATCGATATCATTGATTTTTGCCAGTTCAGTTGCCTGTTGGCGAGCATAGTATGACTTTGTCACTTGTGGCCCTTTGACAGCGATCTCACCAATGACATTAGACTCAAGTATTAGATCATTTTGCCAATTTGTGATCGGCTCATCCGTAATCTTAATTATTTTCAGTTCGATACCATCTACAGGGCGCCCAACACAAACACCCTTACCTTTTTCCGTCGCAGAACAAGTTGAACCGAGGACTTCATTGCTGCCAATGGAACTGACCGGTAAAGATTCTGTAGCACCATAAGGTGTGAAAACTTGCGCGCTATCATCTAACATGTCAGCAAAACGTTTCATCACATTTGCCGGAACAGGCGCACCTGCGGAAAGTACTCGTTTCATATTAGGTAATTTTTTATGATGTTGTTCGCCATAACGTCCTACTCGATTCAACAATGCAGGTGACCCAAACATCGTGGTCGTTTTATATTTCTCAATGGCAGAAAATATAGTTTCCGGATTAACACTGCCAGGCCGAGTAAAATCCATATCTGGAACAATCGAGCTCATGCCCATCGCCGGTGCAAATAATGCAAACAAGGGAAACGTTGAAAGGTCAATCTCACCTGGTTGAATATCATAAAGTGTTTTTAATGCATTCACCTGAGCAGAGAAATTTGCGTGAGTATAGATAACGCCCTTAGGTGACCCGGTACTGCCGCTGGTAAATAAAATTGCAGCGACATCATCAGCTTCAGTCTCGAGAAATGATCTTTTATTATTGTTAGTGCCTAATTGTTTAAGCTGTTTCAGGCTTGAAATATTTTGACCATAAAACATTGTTGGCAAGATTCCTGGATCAACAATAATGTTTGTCTTAATGGTTTCTTTTGCCCAACCAAAGAGCCTACGTGCAAAGTGAGCCTTTTTAATTCCAATAAAAGCTTCTGGTTCAGCCTCGGCAAGACATGTCCCCAGTTGCTTTATGCCAATGCCAGGGTCAATGGCAATCATCACCGCCCCCACTTTAAACAAGGCAAAAACCAGCGCGAAAAAATCAAGCCCCGGTGTCACCATTAGAGCGGTATGCACACCTTTGCCAATGCCAATTTCCTGTAAACCTTTGGCAATGACGTTACTGGCTTCGTCAAGTTGCTGAAAACTATATTGCCGCCCACTTTTTTGTTCAGCAACGGCAAGCGTGTCAGCTTGCTGTTTTGCAATGGTCGGGAGGTGCGAGGCAATGTTTGAAGAATGCATCACTTTATCGATCTATTTTAAAGGATGTGTCTGAAGAAATTTTTGCACCAAAGGAATCACGTCTTCAGGTGCATCTTCTAAAATGTAATGCCCAGCATCTTCAAAGCGATGAAATTCAGCATTGGGAAAGCGCGTTTCCCATTCTTTGAGAAAATGATGATCGAAAACAAAATCTTTCATGCCCCAGCAAACTAACATGGGCCTGTCTGAAAATTGTCCAACAGTTTTATCTACTTTATCAACAGTCGCATAAGCGGTGTCACTCGGTTTTAATGGGATATCAAAAACAAATTTTTTGATTGCACGTCGATGTGACCAGTTATCGTAGGGTGCGAGATAAGCTGCTGCTACTTCTGGCGACATGGGCTTGCGAGTAACACATTGTTTAATTGCGCCACGCACAAAAACATTTAGCCCTTGATTTAAGAGTGCACCAACAACAGGAATGCGGCTAAGTTTGAGTTGCCATGGGACGGCTTTATCTTTAGGTAAATGAAATGCGGAAGTATTGAGTATCACCAGACGTTTTATTCTTTCTGGATGGCGAGTGGCAAAAGTCATTCCGATCATGCCACCCCAGTCATGTAACACCAGCGTGATGTTATCTGTGATATTCAAATGCTCAAGTAGTGATTCCAGATCATCGACACGTTGATCTAATGTAAATTGATAGGTTTCATCATCTGGTTTATCAGATAAACCCATGCCAATATGATCCGGTACGATGCAATGATAATTGTCGCGTAAGGCGAGTACTAATTTTCGATAATAAAAAGACCAACTAGGGTTTCCATGCACCATGACAACGGGTTCGGCACTTTCATTACCTTCATCAAGGTAATGTAAACGCAGACCTTTGACAGAATGGTAATGATGATCAAATGAATAATCTGGATAATTCATTGTCAGGGAACTCGATTGGAGTTAATGATAAAACGGAGCGTGTGACTGCGGAGAAGTCTCTACCATTCCCACCCAAGCATCATGCAATTGAGGCCACTACCAATCCCCAGAAAACTAACGCGATCGCCAGGTTTTAGAAACAGACGTTGTTCCGCAATTGCCGCTGTGAGCGGTACCGACACAGTGCCTATGTTGCCGAGATATTTGTAGGTACTGAAATCTTTTGCCGGATCAATGCCCAACTCTTTTAATATCGTGTCCCGATGCCCTTCGCCTACTTGATGACAAATCACTTTATCGACTTGATCTCTTGCCCAGCCCATTTTGCCCAAAAATGAACCCCAGGTTTTGACGCCGAGTTTGGCGCCATGTTTTAGTACGGCAACAGAATCTGTTGACATGAATTCTGACAGTGCCTCTGGTAATTTCTGAGATGGCATCATATTGGCGAGTGATGGAGGGATTTTGCCACTGGTCATGATATCTTTCACGACACTTGGCAGTGCGCCTGGCTCCATGACTTGATCGATGGCCGCGAGTAATTTGTCCGGTGAAAACATCAACTGACCTAAGGCAACAGGTGATAAGGTTACACCCCAACGGCACAGTTTGTGATGCTCCGGTGCCGATTGATTTGCGCCACCTAATAACCTGTGTGTTTGACTATTATCAAATGAGCCGTCGGTCAGTAATACTGCCGCCGCACCCGAACCGCCGGTGAGTGTTGCCAGGGATCTGCTGAACATTTCCATGGTTTTATCATTGAGCATGCGTTCGATCATGATCTCGACGATTTCACGAGATGTTTCACAGGAGACCACCATGCCTGCGCGGATTTGTTTCAACTCAATGCGGTTGGCGATATCGATGATGCCGTTCATGACGCCGAGGCAGGCGTTAGAGATATCATAGATATTGGCATCATCTTTGATGCCTAATTGAGCTGCTACTGCGCAAGCCGTCGCGGGTTCAAAATTTTCACGACAGACACCTGTATAAATGAGTGCCTCTATCTCGTCTGCTTTAACATTAGATTGTTCTAAAGCTTTGCGGGCTGCTGCTGCTGCGCCATCAGAGAGCATATGCCCTTCTTCCCACCAGCGCCTTTCGGTGATTCCTGTTAGCGCTTCAAGTTGACCCGGCGCTATATGCAGAGCGTCATACATGGGCATTAAGCGAGACTCGAGATCGTCTGAGGTGATTACAACGGGAGGTAGCTCGTAACCGATGGATTCCATATGTACGCGTGTGTATTTCATGTGGTAGCTAGCATATTGTATGAGAATACCGGGTGATCACGCAGGCTAGGTGTTCGCACTGTGTGCTCGTGACTAAGCAGGTAGTTATTCATACCTGCGATGGAACATGTGCGCAGTGTGGACAACTGGTCAAGTGAGGACCGGTATAGGCAATGTGCAACAAGCATTAAGTATTTAGAGGTGTCGCATTTTAAAGTCATAATTTGAAGTATATCCCATACGTGCCGATCATATGCAGTATGCTGGCTCAATATTCTATGTGATTCGGAGCGCAAAATCTTTCATCTGATAGATAATTCGTCCATCCACAGTCAAAAATCCGTCAGCCCGGAGCAATTTCCTGTTCTCATCGATTTCGGTAATCACTGCTTGAACTGTGACTTGCTTATCTTTCGGGATGATTTGTCCACGATAAATCCAGTGATGTATTTCATTAAGAGCCATTACCTCAAATTTACAATGTTCGAGATTTTCTTGTGAGACCCATTTTTCAACGGCGACAACTTTTAATAGTTGAATAAATGACTCTAGTCCCAAAGAGCCAGGCCATACCGGATCTTCATAAAAATGAGCCTTAAAAAACCAGGCCTCTGGATCCACCTGTGTAGTGCCTCTGATAAAACCCAGTCCATCCGGCCCACCTTGCGGGTCAAATAAACTGACCTCACTGACCATACGCATCATGTCATCTGGATAAGGAGCAGTGTTTGGATATGTGAAAGACGTTCCACGGGCATAGGAAGCATCATCAGGTTCATAAGGCGTGACATCTCTGATGCCCACCTGATCGACTAATGATTGTTTGGAGAAGAAACCAAAATAGGTGTCGCCCCTATAGACAATGCCGGCGTCACATCGTACTTTCAACTCATAATTCTGAATAATCATGCCGCCAGATTGAGATACATTGGTGATCTTGATGCGGGTAGTTAAGGTTCCTGTTCTCGGGGTAACAGAAAGTAACTGCGTGCCGTTACCACCCAGATTTCGGAAGGACAGATCGGTGTCACTGGTCAGCGCTGATCCCAAATATGCCGCCAACCAGCCACAAGGCTGTAATGCGATTTCAAGTAATACAGCAAAAGGCATTACCGTTTGTCTGTCTTCCTTAAAATACCAGACGTCTTCCGGCACATCGTATTCGGCTTCAATTACTCCACCTGCTTTTAGCTGCCATTGTTCGCAATCTTTAATCGAAGTAATACGATCAAGGAATTGATACGGTGGTCTTGGTAGGCGTGCGATTTTTCTTTCTTCGTCAAATATTTTGTAACGATCTCCAAAAGCATCGGAAGGTTTGCCATTGGCAAAGGCATAAATTGAATCAAAATCGAACAGTACTTTTTTCTCGGCGGGTTGGTCAATTCTTTGTTTGTCAGTTTTATTTTGCCAAAGTATTTTAATTTTTTGTTCGCTAAGTCCACTTAACTGAACTGACATATTATTCATTTGCACGATGGCTCTGCCATCTGCATACATTAATGCCTCGGCCAAAACATAAGGTGTTCCGTCGCCATACTTGTAACCAATCTCTTTGAGCGTGATCTCGTACTGTACTTTTTTTGTCGACTCAATAACTTGTCCACGACATTTAAGTTGGCTGACTTCGCCAATAACAGGTTCGTAGACAATCTCATCTTGTTCGCCGACCCAACCCATGCGCAATAAATAAACGCGCAGTGTATGTAAACAACATTCATACATAAGCGTGCCCGGCATTACCTGATCATCAGAGAAGTGACAAGTCAGGAACCAGTCATCAGGATGAATATCTGCTTCACCAGTAATCTGGCCAATACCAAAACGACCTGCTTCAGGATCGAGATTGAGAATACGATGTACCAGCGTCATACGACCACCCGGAAGCCCAACAGGCCGGTTTAAAGATAAATTTAAAAAAGGTTCGCCGAAACATTCGCCAAGATTGCCTTCACGCAAAGCGTTCAATTGTTGATCATTATATGACTCGACACTCATTGGCACGGGCGCTTGCCAGTTGTCTGGTAATTTTCCTGCTTGCGGACGCTTTTCTAATTCTGTTTGAACAATCCCTTTGCCGGCATCCAGTTCTGCCTGCGTAAAAAATCCTGCACAACCTTCAGTCATGGTTAGTAGCGGTTTGCCACTAACGGTTCCTTCAAAATTAAATCGAAACAGATAGGTTTCATCCTGTTTAAAAAATTGATCGATACGAATGTCGTAGCGAATAACTTCACCGGGCTTTGGCAATGAACCATGGAAAGTAATCTTTGCATCCAACAAACGGTAAACGGCGAGTCCTTTAGTAATGTGATCAATGCCGAGATAGCCGGATAAGAATAGATCTGCTTGTCCGGCTTCAACGGCAATACAGGTTGGAATACGTCCGCCATCCAGGTACCAGCCATCACGTAAAACATCATGCTCTGTAATGATGCTACCTGAAGTCATTAGATCAGAAGCAAGCGAGGCAGGCTCGCCATGGATCTCCATGATCCTGTCTACTAACATCAGCGGTTCGTCAGGTAGGCGCACTCGCGTTGGATGATTATCTATTTCTACAAACTTTGGACCCAAAACTTTACCTATTGAACCAATGGCAATTTCCATACATTGATTTCTATCGAATAAACATGCCTCTTCTTCAGCGTAAGACTGTGGTTGTTTCTGTTGATGAGAGTCGAGGTGTGTTGATCGTAATGAAGCATCCTGCAGTAAAGTCATTTGCATCTGCAGAGCTTGCCCTAGCGTTTGAGTGAGGCCATTAGAAACGCGTAAAAAAGTTTCCTGAGCTTCAGCTTTGGCAGTTTCAGTGAGCTGCATTTGTTCGATGACAGGATGTAGCAAATGAACATTATCTGTCTTTGTTGTTATCGTTGTTTCCACAGCTGTAGCAGAATATTCTTTAGCCTGATCATGCGTTACCTGTTGTGGCAATGGTGGCATATTAAAACTTTCAGCCCCTGTGCTTACCATAATCATTGAATCTTGTTTAATCGTCGTCTCAGTAAATTCAGAATTAAATAATTCGCCTGGATCGACATTAATATGTTCAGCAATTAATTGACCAAGGCAGTGAATAACATTCGACACACTATCCTGATTCTTTACACAGATAGCTTTTGCAACATGTGGTTTGTCATCGAGTATTTGATCAATCATTCTGCCGCAGGTTGCGCCCGGCCCCATTTCGATAAAGATACGAACACCATCTGCGTAGGCTGATTCAATAACTTTGGTGTAATCGAAAGGCTGAACTGCCTGCTCGACAATGGAGTCTGCAGCACTGTCACGCGTAACTTCATAGGCTCTTCCCCAGACGCCACTGTAAAATGTAACGTCTCCTGGAGGGTTGGTTTCAAACAGGTGCAGATCTCTATAGGGTTTCTTCACCGGTTCGGCTACTTCACAATGTACGGTTGTGACGCCGTGTATGGGATGAAAATGACAGCCCAGATTTTTAACTGAGGCGAGAACGGCTTCTCTATCTCCACCGATAACGCATTCATTCGGGGTATTAATGATAAGTAAATAAGCACGAGGTTGATTTTGTAATGCATGTTTAACTTCATCTACCGAGCGATCAACGACACCAATTATCCAGTCAACAGTTTCCGCATCATTAAGTTGCCAGGTCTCACGCACTGCGTCACAAGGGCCGGCCAAGGCATCAGTGAATAAATCTGTTTCGCGAATACGACGCAGCATTTCATCTCGATCTGTCCAGGTGCGCGTGGAAAAAAGTCCGGCAGTTTCCCCAAGGCTATAGCCAATGACCGCATCAGGTTTAATATTAAATTGTGAGACAACATCACTGACAAATGTGCCAAGCCAGACTTGTCCAAAAATTACTTCTTCGTGGCTGAGTGGGGACTCTGATTTTTTACTCCAGAATTTACCATTGGCAAACTGTGATGCCAGTGAGTCATTTTCCGAATCTAATTGGTCAAGTAGCCGTGGCCATTGTTGACCGAGTTCACGTCCCATGCCATGAAAATGATTACCTGAACCCGGATATACAAACGCCAGTTTCCCTGTTTCACCTAAAGGTGAATTTGAATAATAAATTCCGTCAGACTTGGTCGTTTCATTTTTTTCAATAGCTTCTTGAAGCTTGTCGAGCGCATTCTTAAGGTTGCTTTGTTTATCTATAACAATCGCTGCGGAGAATTCTTTCTGTTTAATGTCTTTATTATTCAGCCACCAGTTCTTGGCAAGCTCATGAATATTTTCTGCATTGTTAGCGAGCGCATGAAGTTGCTCTAGCTTTTCTAGCAAGCCTTCTTTTGATTCAGCATGAAAGGAAAATAATGTTTCGCTCGTTAATGTCTTACTTAAAGCAGAATCTTGATTGGCTTCTTCAAGGATGGCGGTCATACAATTACCATCAATACTAAAAGCACTTACCGCTGTCTGTCTGAGTCCATCGACCTTATTACGTAACCAATATTGTGATTGATTTTGATTATTCTCTGGCACAGTCAGTTGCTTGTGATATAGGCCAAGACTGGCCTTGGCAAGCGAAGCTAAACCACTTGCCGCACCGGCATGTCCAATCTTTGATTTAATACTGTTTAAGTCACAAGGTTCCTGGTCATCGAACAAGGCGTTCAATGCCGATGCCTCCATGGCATTTTCCCGAGGATGTCCACTGCCATGTGTTTCAATCAAACTAATCCTGGATTGACCAGTTTTGGCATCAGCGCAAGCTTGATGAAAAGCCTGTTGATATGCGTTTGCAGTTGGAATGTTTATATCTGCACCGCCACCGGTCGCAGCACCAATGCCTTTTATGACTGAATAGATTCGATCGCCATCACGCTTAGCATCTTCATTACGTTTAAGTATGAAGGCTGCGGCGCCTTCGCCTATCAGGGTGTCATCAGAATAGGCACGACTGGCATGATGTCCTAATGCCGCACGCACATCACCGGCTAAATCTACTGCACCTACAATTGCTGTATTTAACTCACCTCTTTGGAGAGCACGCACGCCCGCTTCCAACGCACGTAGCCCTGAGCCTTCTTCTCCAGAGATCGTAAAGCTGGATCCGCCAATATGAAAGGCACGTGCAATACGACTGGCAACGATGCCGCCGAGCGCACCCATAGTACGATTAGCATTTAATGCTGGCCCTGCCGCGTCGCGTAAAGACTGCGTCCAATCGTTGAGTTCTTTGTTATTGAGTTTTAAACCAAGCTGCTTAGCCCACTGTTTTGCGCGATTCAGGATTGACCAACGAAAATGAAAATTCGTTGTGTTCAGATCAAGACCAATGCCGATAAAGACACCAGTCGCATTACTTTGTGCTTCGGATAATTCTTCAATGCCCGCATCTTCAAGTGCATTGGCGGCGACTTCTAACATTAGTAATTGCTGTGGCAACATTTCCTTAAGTTCTGCAGGCGGAATACGATAACGACCCATTGGAATATTGATCTCTTTAAAAAACCAACCCTTGATCTGATCCGGATTAGCGACGCCCCACCACCTCGACGGAGATTCGGGATCGAAATCCTGTTTGTTCGTAAAAAGTCGTTCTTTAAATGCGGCTAAAGATTTCCACGGGCCAAATTGTGCTTCCATGCCAACGATAGCAATGTCGACATTGTTGTCATTAGTTAATGCGCCAATTTTATGTGTCTCTATCTTGACTGCATCTGCTTGCCATTCTTCCAATAAGACATGTGCATTAATCCCACCAAAACCAAAGGCACTGACCGCAGCACGGCGCGGCGTTTGTTCAGATCTTTTTTCCCAAGGTTGCGCAGCACTTAAAACATTGAAAGGACTGTTTGTAATATCGATCTTTTCAGGTGTGTTTTCAAAATTTGCTGTCGGTGGTAATTGTTGATGTTTCATTGCCAACAATACTTTGATCAATCCTGCAGAACCTGCGGCAGTCAGTAAATGACCGATGTTACTTTTTACAGAACCGATCACGCATTGCTGAGAATTCTTTTCTGTTGCAGATAAATTAGTTTTTGCCCAAAGTGATTTTAAACTCTTAAACTCTTCAGCATCTCCAATCGGTGTCCCTGTACCATGACATTCGATCAGATCAACATCTTCAGGTTTCCATTCTGCTTGTCGATAGGCATCACGCATCGCGCGTAACTGACCTTCCGAATCCGGCGACATAAGATTACCGCCGATGTCATTTGATAAACCAACACCTGCGATGGTTGCATAGATATGATCTTCATCGCACAGCGCGTCTTCTAATCTTTTTAAAACAAGAATACCAGCCCCTTCACCGACAACCAGACCATCGCCTTTATGATCAAACGGTGCGCAATGTCCTGTTTTGGAAATTGCCCCTAATGCAGAAAATCCCATTTGTGTATAGAGACAGTCCGGACGGGACAAGCCGCCGGTGAGCATGGCATCTGCACGACCGGAGATGAGTTCATCAACGGCATACTTAAGTGCATATAATGAAGATGCACACGCGGCATCAAGGGTGTAACAGCCGCCACCAAAGCCCATAGCCTTTGCCAGGACACCTGCGGGTAAACCCGCAATATATCGATTCAGGAAATGGGTCTTATGTTTGTTTTGTTTTGGCAGCTGATCACCAAGCACTTGTGATTCAAACACCGGGCCCAAAAGCTCATCGGCCAATGATGAAGAGGCGTCAGTCGGCAAAACAATATTGCCAATGATGACGCCGACACGTTGTTTATTCAGATGCTCATGTTTGGCATCCAGCCAGGCTTCTTGACCGGCGTGGAGTAGAACGTGGAAAGCGGGATCAAGTTGTTCAAGAACATTCTTGTCAATATCAAGATTGTCGGTATTGAGATCGAATGAATTTAGAAAACAGCCGCGAACCGAATTAACTTTGTCCGCTGCCAGCTCACTAGAATAGACATCATTTTTACTCAATAACCAACGATTCTCGGGGACTTCACGAGAACAGTCACGGCCCATCTGGATATTTTCCCAGAAGGCGTCTAGATGATGTCCGGTTTGATGGCGGTTTTCTGCGTCTGGGAACAGTCCGCCAATACCGACAATAGCGATACGTTGCATTCAGCTATCTCATTGATTATTAAAGTAATATATTAAAATGTTGGTGCGTAATACATACCGGCACCGAACGTTGACTAATCTTCTGTCTTTTCAGGTGTCGAAGTATACCTTGAGGGCGCTATTTGATCGTCTGCTTTTCAGGTAATTTCCGAGACAGGATCTGGCAAAGATACTGATTTATATGCACTAATTAGAGGCAAATAATATTTCATATCATTATTTAAATCAGGATAAATGCTAAAGTATAGACAGGATTGATTTACACATAAGAAAATGATGAAAAGACTACTGCAGTTATCACTAACAATATTCACTAGCTTTATTTTTTCCGGATCTGCCCTAGCTGCAGACAAAGTTATCGTGAAAACGGCCAAAGTAGCCGAAGTCGCTATTTACCCGGAACGCTCTGCGCCAGCAAAGGTGGTTACCTTGAATGAGAGTGTCATCAGCGCACGAATCGCGGCCAAGGTGGACGAAATTTCAGTTCGTGTGGGCGACATTATTGAGAAAGGTGAGAGTTTAGCAATTCTTGATTGTTTTGATTATGAGCTATCTTATCGTGAGTCCGTTGCCAGGTTAGAAGCGCTGCAAACAAAAAGAGATTTAGCAAAACGTCGACTTGAACGCACGCGTCAATTAACAATCAAGCAATCTGTTGCAGAAGAAATCCTGGATGAACGTGAATCCGATTACGCGGTGTTGGGTTCTGAACTTAAAGGTATTCAAGCTGAAATAAAAATGAAGAAGCTTGATCAATCACGTTGTACTGTGACCAGTCCTTTTCGTGCTTTGGTTGTTGAGCGTGCCAGTGCAGTGGGTGAATTTGTGAATGTCGGAACGGCGCTAGTCAAAGTTATGGATATTGATAACACAGAGATCTCGGCACAGGTACTAAGTCGTGATTCAAAACAAGTCAGTCATGCTAGTGAACTTTACTTTGAACATGATGGTGTTCGTTATCCCGTAAAACTCAGATCTATTGTAGCAGCTATTAATACTGAAACACGTGATAGAGAAGTTCGGTTAACTTTTAATGATGCGCAAACTATTCCAGGAGCAACAGGAAAATTATATTGGCGTGATGAACGTGCGCATATTCCCGGTGAATTATTAGTGCGTCGTAATGGAGAACTCGGTGTCTTCACCATCGAAGGAAGTGTCGCGAAGTTTAATTCTATGCCAACCGCACAGGCAGGCCGTGCGAGTGCAACCTCTTTGTCGAAAGACGCTCGTGTTGTAACTGAAGGACATTACTCATTAAAAGAATCAATCCCGGTTGAAATTGTTAATTAAAATCGCTAATTAATTATGGGTTTTCTGCAGCGCTTTCTCGCTAATCATGTACTGGCAAATCTTACCTTTAGTTTAATTCTGGTGATCGGGGGACTCTCCTATTTACAGATGCCCCGAGCCAAAGATCCGGAAATTAATTTTAACTGGATCAGTATATTTACTTTCTATCCTGGTGCCGCTGCCGAAGATGTTGAAAAAAGAATCACAGATCCGATCGAAGACGCCTTACGCAGTTCAATTAAAGACATTAAGTTTGTTTCCAGCACCAGTCGCGAAGGTATCTCAAATATCCTGGTACGCTTTAACCAAATCAGTGATGATGAGTTCGATAAACGTTTAACTGACTTACGTCGCGAAGTACAAAACACTTATTCAAGCGAGCTACCTGAAGAATCAGAAGATCCGGTAGTGTATGAAATCACTACATCAAATGCTTTCCCTTCAGCGACCGTGGTTGTCACCAGCGCTGGAAATGATGAAAACTTTCGTCGCCAGGTAAGAAATATTACCAAGGATCTTGAACTTATTAATGGTGTTGACAGGATTAATGATCTGGGCGTGGATGAGCCAGAGCTACACATCAACTTTATTCCTGAAAGACTAGAAGGCTTAGGAATCGTGCCGGGAGATTTGTCTGACACCGTAAGGGCATATTTTCGGGATGTCTCTGCAGGCGATATTAAAACCGACGATGGCCAATGGATCATCCGAGTCGAAGGGACAAGCACCGACCCTGGTAGTTTGGCAAAGTATCCCGTGACCACGGCACGCGGCATTGTACCGCTCGGTGAATTAGCCGAGTTTACGCGCACGACAGAAGAGCCTACAGAGATTGTCAGGTTTAATGATGAGCCAGCAGCCTTGCTGGCAATTACGAAACAAGCAAACACCAATGTGCTTGAACTGGTTGACGAAGTTCGAGCGTACATTGATGAACGTAATCGATATAGCACCAACACTGGTGTAAATATATATTTAGTCGATGACCAG
>JBLHKO010000046.1:0-18271 GCA_047620145.1 Gammaproteobacteria bacterium
GTAGCTTGATTAAAAAAGTTTTTCAGATCGTCACCATCAAACATCGGTAAACCTTGTCCAGGATCAAACACAAAAGGAACACCTGCTTCAACAAACTGGCTGGCATGCTGAATCATGCCATCACGTCCATCAGGTGAAATTATCCCTATACTTATGTCCTCGTTTGTCTTCTGGGCATCAGACACCTTATTTTCGTGAGAGCAATTCATGGCTCCCGGATGAAATGCGGTAATCTGATTATCATCTAAATCCGTAGTGATAAACGCTTGTGCGGTAAATGCATCTTCAATGACTTTTAGATGCGTCTGATCAATTTCTTGTTTGTTCATCCAGTAACGATAAGGATCAAAGTCCTTCCCGACTGTGCCCATCGGTATAGCATCACCACCGAGCAAATTCAGATTGAAAGCAATGTTTCCTGCACAGCCGCCAAATTCCCGTCGCATTTCTGGCACCATGAAACAAACATTCAACATATGTACCTTATCCGGCAGGATATGATTCTTGAATTGATCTGGAAAGACCATGATGTTGTCATAGGCGAATGAACCACAGATGAGTGCTGACATAAAGATTGCTTCCTTAGATTATTATTTTTAGTTTAGAGAAATACCGCGCGACCGAACAAAGCTTTATGTAACCATAATAATATTAAAAAACCAACAATAGCAATGCCAATGACAATCCCATCCTTGACTACAGAGGTTATTTCCTGAGTATCATTCCCGCTGCTTGCCTTAGAGCCACGTCTATCGGTCAGCTTGATTGCGACAATCGAATAGGCCACGAAACTACCAAATAAGATGATTGAGGTGACATCACCATTGACAATCAAATGTGTAACCCCCCAGATAATCACACCGGTCAACATTGGATGCGGAACATAACGCTTTATATTGTTAGGCAGGTAAGCGGCAACCATTAAAACAAATGATATCAGCACAAGAATAACAGCAAGATAACGAAAAAATATTGGGATATCCCAAAGGCCGACAAAGCCCATCGAACCTTTACCAACACCAAGAAATATTAATCCGAGAAGTGAGATAACACTGAAGATAATCTTATACATACCTTCACCGTCAATCGTGTCATTGTCGATTTTCTCTACCAACTGTGCACGATATTCGGGATAGAATGGCAACATATGAACGCCGAAAAAAAGTAATAATCCCAGTATAAAAAGAAACATCGATCAATCCTCCTTTCGTATATCTCTATACTGCACGGTTTATTTTCTGTAACTCACCCGCCACAGCTTGCCTGAACCATCATCACTGATCAACAAGGAACCATCCGGCATTTGTAAAACACCTACAGGTCGGCCCCAGACCTCGGCCTTATCCTCAGCCAGCATCCAACCTGTCAAGAAATCTTCAGGACCAGATACTGGACGCCCCTTTTTAAAAGGCACAAACACAATCTTGTAACCCGCCCGCTTCGAACGATTCCATGAACCATGTAATGCCAAAAAGGCACCACCTCGATATTTTTTCGGAAATTTATTCCCTGTATAAAAGGTAAAATCCATTGCCCCGACATGACCACCTAACAAAACATCAGGATAAAGCGTTTGCTTGACTTTATCCGGTGCGACTCCCACATGACGAGGGTCTTCATGTGGGCCAATATAGGCATACGGCCAGCCGTAAAAACCGCCTTCTTGAACCATGGTGAAATAATCGGGAACCAGATCATCACCTAAACCATCGCGCTCATGAGTTGTGATCCATAATTTTTTTTCACCCTCATTATTCGAACTGTCATTCTCTGTATCAGACTCCTCGATATGGGGATACCATTGCAAGCCGATGGGATTACGAATGCCTGTGGCAAATAACTCAAAACCTGTTCCATCGGGGTTGTAACGACTCACTGCTGCTCTAATGGGGGGCTCACCTTTGTCGACATTCGAAGCCGAACCCACTGCCAAATAAAGTTTTCCGGCATCCTCATCAAACAGAATAGAACGTGTAATATGATGTCCTGCAGAATAGCGTCTCAAAGGAATGACTTCTTCGCCTTTACCCACACTAGCTTGCTTTGGTACATACTTGTAACGCTTCACTGAACTGGTTTCTGCGACATATAGCCAATCCTTATAAAACGCCATGCCATAAGGCCGACTTAGGTTTGTGATTAATGGCTCTACTTTTTTATCACGTATGACATAGACAATTCCAGCAGACATGTCAGACAAAAGAATTTCATTATCAGGCCCGAGCAACATAAATCGCGGTCGTAAGAAGTCAGATAAATATTCTTCAACAACAAATCCTTCCGGTACTGAAAGAGAAGCCTGTTCCGGCCGCTCTATCATTCGAGGTGGATTGTTCGCAGATTCAGTATGATAAGGTTCTGGTAGTCCCTTCCAGTTTACCGGAGGTTCAGATTGCCCATCTGCTACACAGATGCGGGTAAGCATCAGTAAAATAAAAAAACAGGAAAGTATACCGTGTAGGATCTTTAGATAATGGCATGTCAATTTGAAGGTCATGAAGTCACCGCCACTTTGTCTTTTCGCTTTTTCTTATCTTTAAGCCCTGCTTTATTGACATTGTTTTTTCTGTTTCGTTCAAGCAAAGGTTTTAGATAATGCCCGGTGTGTGATTTTTTATTATTTGCCACTTGTTTCGGTGTGCCTACTGCAACGACTTCCCCTCCGCCATCGCCACCTTCAGGACCCAGATCAATGATCCAGTCAGCGGTCTTTATCACATCCAGATTATGTTCAATCACGACCATGGTATTACCATGATCACGAAGTCGATGTAATACCTGTAATAACTGTTCAATATCGTGGAAATGTAATCCAGTCGTCGGTTCGTCCAGGATATATAAAGTTCTGCCAGTATCTCTTTTTGATAATTCGCGCGAAAGTTTTACCCTTTGCGCCTCACCACCCGAAAGTGTCGTCGCGTTCTGCCCCAATTTTATATATGAAAGTCCCACATCGATAAGCGTTTGCAATTTACGCGCAATCACCGGTACCGGGTCGAAAAATACTCTCGCCTCTTCAATCGTCATATCCAATATCTCGTGAATATTTTTACCCTTGTAACGAACATCCAGTGTTTCTCTGTTATAGCGCTTACTTTTACATACATCACAAGCCACATAGATATCTGGCAGGAAATGCATCTCAACTTTCATAACCCCATCTCCCTGACAAGCTTCACAACGTCCGCCTTTAACATTAAAACTGAAACGGCCAGGCTTATAACCACGGGATCTTGATTCGTGAGTGGCAGAAAATAATTCCCTGATGGGTGTAAACAGACCCGTATAAGTTGCTGGATTTGAACGTGGCGTTCTACCTATCGGGCTTTGATCGATATCAACGACTTTATCAAACCAATCAAGACCCTTGACGGATTTATATGCTGCTGGTTCCAGACTCGACCCATTAATTTCACGTGCTGCAATTTTATATAAGGTCTCATTAATCAATGTCGACTTTCCAGACCCTGAAACCCCGGTGATACAAGTCATTAAGCCAATAGGTAATTCGATAGTTACATCTTTAAGATTATTTCCCGTTGCACCCTCCAACTTGAACACTTTGGATTTATTAAACTGTGTTGTTTCAGCAGGGACATGTATTTGTCTTGTGCCGGAGAGGAACTGGCCAGTGACTGAATCCTTACTCTCGATAATATCCTGAGGCAGCCCTTGCGCAATAATATTGCCACCATGTACGCCGGCACCAGCACCGATATCGATCACATGATCTGCTTCCAGTATTGCTTCTTCATCATGTTCGACAACAATCACGGTATTACCCATATCTCTTAAATGTTTTAAGGTTGCCAGCAAGCGGCGATTATCACGTTGATGTAAACCAATAGAGGGTTCGTCCAGCACATACATGACACCGACCAGACCCGCGCCAATCTGACTGGCTAGTCGAATACGTTGAGCTTCTCCTCCTGATAAAGTTTCAGCGCTACGATTCAAGGTTAAATAATCCAGGCCGACATTCACCAGAAACTGTAAACGATCAATCACTTCTTTCAGAATCTTGGTAGCAATCTCACCACGATGACCGTCAAGCTTTAACGCCAAAAAGCATTTCCTGGCAGTATCGACCGGCATCGCACTAATATCCGGTAGTGTATATTCATTTATAAAGACATGACGCGCAGCCGTATTTAATCGTGTCCCATGACAGGCCGGACATGATCTACTGTTCATATACTTGGCTAATTCTTCGCGCACCATAGTCGATTCAGTTTCATGATAACGACGATGCATATTGGGGATCACCCCTTCAAAAGCATGTCTTTTTTTAACGGCGCCTTTTCTGTCACTTAGATATTTGAAATTTATTTCTTCATCACCACTGCCATAAAGAATCACCTCCTGAATCTCACTTGAGAGTTCACAAAATGGTGTGTCAATTTTGAATTTAAAATGGCTGGCAAGTGATTTGATTAATTGAAAATAATAAGCATTGCGTCTATCCCATCCACGAATAGCACCACCAGGTAAACTTAGTTCTTCATGTTGCACAACGCGCACGGGATCAAAAAACTGTTCCACACCGAGTCCATCACAATCTGGACACGCCCCGGCAGGATTGTTAAATGAAAATACGCGAGGTTCCAATTCATTCAGGCTGTATCCACACTGATGACAGGCAAAACGTGAAGAAAAAACCAGCTCTTCTGAATCAGATTTTTTTTGTTCTGACGCTTTCTGGTCAGGATCAATCATAGGAACTACTCGAGCGACACCATCTGATAGACGGATCGCGGTTTCAAATGATTCTGCCAAACGCAGTTTTAGATCTGGACGTACTTTGAAACGATCGACAACGACTTCGATATCGTGTTTTTTATATAAATCGAGTTCCGGTACTTGATCCAGTTCAGTGATAACTCCATCGATACGCGCACGCACAAAACCTTCACTGCGCAAGCGATCAATTAACTGCAAGTGCTCACCCTTGCGTCCCTGCACCACAGGCGCAAGTAACATCAGACGCCTACCCTCTGGTTGCTCCAGTACATGATCCACCATCTGACTGATAGTTTGCGCGGCCAAGGGAATATCATGTTCTGGGCAACGTGGCTCGCCAACTCGGGCAAATAATAATCTCAGGTAATCATAGATCTCTGTAATCGTACCGACGGTGGAACGCGGGTTATGTGAGGTAGATTTTTGCTCAATCGAAATTGCGGGTGATAAACCCTCAATCAAATCGACGTCTGGTTTTTCCATAATAGACAAAAACTGTCTGGCATATGCAGAAAGCGATTCGACATAGCGGCGCTGACCTTCGGCATAAATCGTATCAAAGGCGAGTGAAGATTTTCCTGAACCCGATAAACCGGTGATGACAATCAGCTTGTCACGCGGGATATCAACATCAATATTTTTTAAGTTATGAGTACGTGCACCACGTATACGAATTGTGTCCATAAAACCGTTTTGTCTTCACCAATCTAAACCAGTAAGTATACATTGTTGAAAGCAGTCGTAGCTGGCAATATGTGCCCTTTTTCGTGAACTGGGAGTAGAAAGCAGGCATGCCGCCTAAAGATAAAATGACAGCAATTGAATTAAGAGGAAGCCTGAGTCTGGCGGGCGTCTTATTCTTGAGGATGTTGGGGCTGTTCCTGATCTTACCGGTATTCACTCTCTATGCCAGAACGCTGACTGAATCGACGCCTACTCTGATTGGACTTGCATTCGGCATCTATGGTCTGACTCAGGCCGCACTACAAATCCCCTTTGGCATGATGTCAGACAAACTAGGCCGGAAACCGGTTATTGTTGCGGGTCTGCTGATATTTGCAGTGGGCAGTCTGATTGCCAGTCAGGCAGATTCTATCTGGGTGATGATTCTGGGGCGCGCATTACAGGGTGCTGGAGCAATTTCAGCTGCACTCATGGCCTTAGCTGCCGATCTCACACGCGATGAACAAAGAACCAAGGCCATGGCCGTGATTGGGATCAGTATCGGCTTCGCATTTTCCCTGGCATTCGTCGCAGGTCCGTTATTGGATGCCATGATTGGTGTCTCCGGGATATTTATCTTCAGTGCGATATTGGCAATACTCGCCATCATTGTGCTTTATCTGCTGGTGCCAACACCTGTAAGTTCCTCCTTTCATAGTGATACTGAAGTCTCATTCGCAGTGCTGGGAAGTGTCTTAAAGGATCATAAATTACTCAAACTAAATCTGGGTATCTTCATCCTCCATACCGTCTTGATGTCTAACTTTATCGTTGTTCCGCTGGCGTTACGAGATCTCGCAGGATTGGCATCACCCCAACATTGGCAGGTGTATTTGCCCGTATTGCTCGCTTCCATCGCCCTTATGGCCCCTGCGATCATTATCGGAGAGCGCACACAGACATCTGGGTTCTATTTCAGGGCTGCCGTGTTGATACTGCTGTTATCACAAATGGGTTACTTTTTTTGGCATAACACGCTAATGGGACTGGCTATTATGCTTTTGGTATTCTTCACGGCCTTTAATTATCTGGAAGCATCCTTGCCTTCATTAATTTCAACAATGTCGTCTAAAAATAGCAAGGGTACTGCGTTAGGTGTCTATGCCTCATCTCAATTTATAGGAACGTTTACGGGAGGGCTAATTGGTGGCATTATCCATGAGCATTTCGGACTGTCAGCGGTGTTCATTTTTGGTACTATCATGACGCTGATATGGTTCTTGGTAAGCTTACGACCAACTAGCCAGACTCACATCGTAAGTAACTGATAATAAACTACTTCAGGACGAAGACTGCACTAAATCGACGAGAAAAATCAAGAGGAATTTAAGATGGCCAGAGGCGTAAACAAAGCAATTATTTTGGGAACATTAGGACAGGATCCCGATATCAGATATACGGCTGGTGGTGCTGCCGTAGCAAATATCAGCATCGCAACCAACGAGCAATGGAAAGATAAAGAATCTGGTGAAATGCAAGAACGCACTGAATGGCATCGTGTAGTATTTTTCGGACGTTTGGCTGAAATCGTCGGCGAATATTTGCGTAAAGGTTCTCAGGTTTATGTTGAAGGGCGCATACAAACACGCAAATGGCAGGACAAAGAAGGTCAGGATCGATACACAACAGAAATTGTTGCGAGTGAAATGCAAATGCTGGGAAGTAAAAGTGGCGGAACAACGGCAAGTTTTGACCAGACACCTCAACAGCAGCCATCTGCACCTGCTGCTACCAGTGAAAAGAAATCAAACGATGATTTTGACGATGACATCCCGTTCTAAGAGCGAAAGGATTCGTCTAACTTCACAAATTTAACGATTAGAAAAACTATAACCGAACTGGATCAGTCTGTTTTTCTGGTGCGTCTATAACGCTTATGTTTTGGCGTCGGTTTTTTACCAGTATCTTCCTGATTATTACTTTTAATCAATGGCACCTTGATCGCCCTTGGTTTACCCGTGTGATAACCTTGAGCATAATCAACACCGAGTTTTATTAAACACTCGAGAATTTCTTCATTTTCAACAAATTCGGCGATAGTCTTTTTACCCATCACGTGACCAATTTCATTGATTGATCTAACCATAGCTAAATCAATCGGGTCATCTAACATATCTCTGACAAACATCCCATCAATCTTAAGAAAATCTACAGGCAGATTCTTTAAATACCCAAATGAAGAAACACCACTACCAAAATCATCAAGTGCAAAGAAACAACCTTTCTTTTTAATTACATCGATGAATTTTATTGCATTTGATAAACGAGATATCGCCACAGTTTCAGTTATTTCAAAACATATATTGGATGTCGGAACATTTCCGACATCCAATTTTCTAACGATATAATTGAGGAAATCTTCATTGCTTAATGAATGACCAGATAAATTAATCGCGCAAGATGTCACACTTTTGCGCTTACCAGAGAGATTTTCCATCCATGCATAGATTGAATCAAATACCCAACGATCAAGCTTGATGGAAAGATTATAACGCTCAGCCGCTGGTAAAAAAGCACCTGGAGGAATAATTGATCCGTCTTCATCAACCATTCTTATCAAACACTCATAATGTTTATTTTCGCTATCGTTATCCTTTAAAGAAACAATAGGTTGTAAATATAAACGTAGTCGGTCTTCTTCCAATGCGTGATTAATTTTACTCACCCATTGCATTTCACCCCGATGCACCGCCAGATCAATATCTTCTATATGATAAACATGAACTCTATTTCGACCTGCGTCTTTTGCAGCATAGCAAGCAGCATCAGCGGCACCTAATATATCTCCAGAATCACCACCTTTATCACTAATAGGTACTAAGCCTATGCTGACACCAATTGAAAAACGCTTGTCTATCCAAACAAATTTAAATTCTTCTACCAGTTCTCTTAAATTCTGAGCAACACGATTTGCCTGCTCGAGTGTACAACTTTCCATCAGTACACCAAACTCATCACCACCAAGACGCGCAAGCGTATCTTTTTTACGAACTTTTGATTTAAACAATTCGCCTAATTGTCTTAGTAGCTCATCTCCGGCCAAATGGCCACAGGTGTCGTTAATTATCTTAAACTGATCAAGATCTAGATAGCACAGTGCATGATTCTCACCATTCCCCACATTATCTTGAATCAATCTTTCTAGCCTGATCTCGAATTCTCGCCTATTGACCAAACCAGTTAACGCATCATGGCTTGCCTGATATGACAGCTGCTGAGATAGCTTATGAGCCTCCGTAATATCCTCGGAAACGATTAAAACCTTCTGTGTCCCATCCATATCATCGATCACTCGTGCAGACTCCCTGCTCCATATGATGGAACCAGAACTTTTAATCTTTCTTATTTCCCAATTGTGGATAATTTCTTTGTCGAAAAAACATTGTTCAATATGAGAACGGTATTCTTCCCAGTCCTCTGAAAGAATAATATCCATGGTTGAAGACCCTATAAGGTCAACGATTTGATATCCTAACTTATCGGCACCGAATTCATTAACAGAAGAAATAGTGTTATCTTGATTGATAGTAAAGAACATTGCAGGAGTTGCATCATAGAGTGCACGAAATCGATTCTCACTTTTCTGTAATATCAGGTCAGCCTGTTTTCTAGATGTAATGTCATGGATGATTGCTAATATGCAAAGCTCTCCTTTAATCTCAAGCACAACTGCTGAAGACAAGGTATTTATCATCTCCCCATCTTTTTTTCTGGCGATAGATTCAAAATTGACATACTTGCCATTCTTCCTGAGCAACGAGACAATCCTTTCCCTTTCATCGGTATTGTAAGCATTTAATTCAAGTGTGGTTTTGCCAATTATTTCTTCTTTTTTATACCCCATTAACTTGATACAGGCATCATTAGCCTCTATGATTTTCCCATCCGAAAGACGTGTGATTACGACAGCATCAGGACTTACTTCCCATGCCTTGGTAAATTTCTCTTCACTATCGATTAATGCTTGATTCGATTTAGCTCTTTCAAATTCTGAACTTGCCAATGCTGCAAATGCTTGCCCAATCGTGGTTAGTTCTTTCTCATTAGTAAATGGGACGGTGTCAAAGATTGAGATATGACCCAAAACAAGATTTGATGATGAGATAATAGGGTAGCCAAGGTAACTCTCTATTCCCATTTTTTTAAAAACTTCATCTTCAGGAAAGAGCTCTTGTATGCCTTTTGAGTAAAACTTTACATTGCCTTCCAAAACACCTTTACATGGAGTTCCATGAAGAGAATATCTAATGTTCTCGATAAAATTACCATTAGCACAGAAAGCTATTGTATCAACATACTCGGTTGGTTTTTCGTCGCTGATTTGGCTGATAAAGACATATTGTGCTTTTGTGAGAAAAGCCAGGTTTGAAACTAATTCCTTGAAAAAAGAATCATCCATTATTAATCATCCATATGGGATCGCGTAATTTAATCTCCCGTTGTATCCCATTTTGTGACATAAACTATATTACCAAGGAATCTTGTTTTATCGAATTAATAACGTATGTATTTAATGAATTGATTGAGGAACTCTGACTCTTTCATCGAGATCATTGTCATGACTACCAAATTCAATATGGCAATAATAAAAAATATCTCCGGGATTTCAATTCCCACCGAAATTAGCACTATCATTAAAATAGCAGAGATCACCATAAAAAATGCGTTAATAATATTATTTGCGGCAATGATCCTGGAACGGTGACAGGGATTACTCCTTTGTTGTACCAAAGCATATAGAGGCACCATATATAATCCACCGGACAATCCAATCATGCTCAAATCTATCAGAACGCGCCAGTGATTAAAGTGGTCAAGGAACATACTGGCCGTTAATAATGTATTGCCCTCTGAAAGTTCAATCGCTGGTAATGAGATAAATGATAGATCTGTCGCAAACAGAGTCAGACCGACAGCACCTATCGGTACCAAGCCAAGATTAATGTGCTTATGTGATAATTTTTCACACAATAAAGAACCTGTACCTATACCGATAGAAAATGCTGTGAGCATTAATGTCGCGATTCTTTCGTCAGCACTTAAAACATCCCGAGTGTAACTGGGTACCAAAGATAAAAATGTGGCGCCGTAGAACCAGAACCATGATATTCCGATAATCGCCCAGAAGACGGTTCGGTCTTCTCTTGCATACTTGATAATCCTGCAGGTCTCAGTAATAAAATTCCAGTTGATACAAAGCGTCGGTTCAGGCGCGATAGCCTCGGGGATTGAACGACTGGAGACCCAACCTGCTGTTGCAAGTAAAACAATTACAATAGACACATAAAGACTACCGTTTGGATCTGACGAGATCAAAACACCGCCTAAAATAGTTCCTAACAAAATGGCCATGTAAGTTCCCATCTGAATCATGCCATTACCACCAAGCAACTCATCCTCTAATAAATGCTGCGGGAGGATGCTGTACTTCAGTGGTCCAAATAATGTTGATTGTGTTCCCATGAAAAACAACACTGTGAGTAATATGGGCGCACTCATCAAATAAAAACCTACGCTTGCCAGACACATAATGACAATTTCAGCTATTTTGACTCGGCGTATTAGCATCGATTTTTCAAATTTATCAGCAAGCTGTCCTGCTGTTGCTGAAAAAAGAAAGAAAGGTAGAATAAATATGCCAGCAGCGATGATCACCAGAATACTGCCATTGGCACCCATTTTGTCGGCTAGGGAAAATGCTATTAAAATGACAATGGCATTCTTAAATACATTGTCATTAAGTGCTCCCAGGAACTGGGTGCAGAAAATGGGTAAAAACCGATTGTGTTTTAGTAGTCCAAACTGCTTCATAATCAGTATGCTAAAATGCCGAAGGTTCCTTTTCCGCTGGAGTATCCAGCCGAATTGGAATTTATACTGACACAAAATCTAAAGAGAAGGAAACGGGGCTAATCATGGGCATTGTTACTAACATCAAATTATTGAAAAACAGACGCACAAAAATCCTTGCGACACTGGGACCTGCCTCTGATTCAGCAGAAGTTATCAAACAATTAATCGAAGCCGGTGCCAATGTCTTCCGCTTAAACATGTCCCATGGTGAACATTCTTCACATGAAAATACCTACAATCTTGTACGCAGCATTGCCGATGAACTAGGTAAACCGATCGCCATCCTGGCTGACCTATGTGGTCCCAAGATCCGCACCGGAAGATTCAAAGATGGACAGATTATATTGGTCAATGGTGATCCTGTTACTGTTACCACTCGTGATGTTGAAGGAGAACCCGGACTGATTCCTTCTCAATACAAAGCCTTGGCAGACGACGTCAAAACCGGAAATCGTATATTACTTAACGATGGCAATCTTGAGCTTAAAGTGGAAAGTGTTGATGGGTCTGAAATCTCATGCACAGTTGTCTATGGTGGTGTTCTCAAAAATAATAAAGGCATTAACCTACCTGGCGTTAATGTCTCAGCGCCTTCACTAACAGACAAAGATCGTGAAGATGCTCAATTTGCGTTGGGACTAGGCGTAGATTTCATGGCGTTATCTTTTGTCAGATGCGCAGAAGATATAAATGATCTAAAAGCGATTGTGAGTGCAGCAGGTGCCAAAACAAACATTATTGCCAAAATTGAGAAACCGGAAGCACTGGATGATATCGATGGCATTCTTGATGCTGCTGACGGCATCATGGTAGCACGTGGCGATCTTGGGGTTGAACTTAAACCTGAGCAAGTTCCAGTTGCACAAAGTCAGTTAATCGATAGAGCCAGACAAAAATTCAAACCTGTCATCGTGGCCACCCAGATGCTGGAATCCATGATCGAAAATGCCAGACCGACTCGTGCTGAAGTCACCGATATCGCTTATGCAGTCACACTAGGTGCTGATGCAGTGATGTTATCTGCTGAATCAGCCGCAGGTAGCTTTCCAGTTGAGTCTGTACAAATGATGGATAGTATTTTGCGGCAAACTGAAGCACACCTCTGGCAAACTGGAGGCTATGGCTCTGGATTAGATACCTCAAACAAGTTACCCATCCCGGTTTGGGAATCTATGGCCAATGCAAGCAATGGCCTGGCACGAGACTTAATGGCACGTGCACTTATCGTTATTTCTCAGGGAGGCATGTCTGCTGCGACCATAAGTTCTGCCCGACCTGCGGCACCTGTAATTGCGATATCAAATCAGGTAAGTACCTGCAGAAAAATGGCAATGATGTGGAGTATTATCCCCGTACTGGTTGAAGATAAAGACATGGGTGATCATAACAATCTGGCGAGAAAAGTTGCCAGAGATCTTAAACTGGCAAGTGCGGGAGATACTGTACTAATGGTAAAGGGCTTTCACAAAGACCCAGAATTGAATTGCCCGTCAGTCACAATAGTGACTGTTTAAGACTTAATTAACGGTACGACGTGCCATTCATTATAAATTATTATCGGTATTTATAAATCGGCTCGGCACCATCTGCTGCAGTTTGATATTTCACAGAAATCTCAGAAAAAGCTTTCAAGGCATCTTCCAAATCTTTATCTTGCCTCAACTGAAAAGAGTTAATACCACAGCGCAGCATATAGAAAAGTTGATCACGTAAAACATCACCGACTGCGCGTAATTCACCTTTAAAGCTGTATCTGTCACGTAACAAGCGCGCATGTGAGTAGGAACGTCCATCAGCAAAAACAGGAAAATCCAGCGCAATTAAATCAAAGTGTTCAATATCCTTTGCAACTTCATGCGTATCATCATCACCGCTAATGCATACCCCTAGTTTTCCTTTTCTATTCGTCAAAGTATCCTTATGTTTGAGCCAATAAGCGAAAGGGATAATGACATCACCTGCAGGCAGGCCTACATCTAGCTCTATTTCTAACAGCCTCTCCCAGCTATCTTCAACAATGACCTGATCTTTAATAATTTTCATTGCTATGCGCTTTGGGCACTAACGGCCACATTCTCTTCCGAATATTTTTTTGGATAAACCCTCTGCTTGTAGGGGTCAATACCAATTCGACGGTAAGTCTCGAGAAAAGACTCGTCTTCCTGACGCTGTTCAACATAGACATCAAGCAGTTGAGCTATTGTCTCGGCAACTTTCTCTTTTTCAATCCCGGGACCCAAACGATCGCCTAATGCTGCATCATTCTCAGCAGAACCACCTAAGGTCAATTGATAGAACTCAACGCCTTTCTTATCAACACCGAGTATGCCGATATGACCGACATGATGATGACCACAGGCATTCATACAGCCTGACATCTTGATCTTGATATCACCTATATCATGCAGGTAATCCATATCATTAAATCTTTCATTGATTTGTTTCGCGATTGGAATTGAACCGGCATTCGCGAGTGAACAAAAATCCAGACCCGGACAACAAATCATATCGGTTAACAATCCAATATTAGGTGTTGCCAAATCCTGTTCAACAAGTGATTCCCACAAAGAAAACAGATCAACTTTTTTCACATGGGGCATTATAAAGTTCTGGTCATGGGTCGTAACGATCTCACTGAAACTATACTGATCGATCAAATCTGCAAGGTGATCCATTTGCACATCGGTAACATCACCCGGGGCAATCGTCGGCGCCTTGAGTGATACTACGACTGCACGATAACCCGCTACTTTATGTGTCTTTACATTTCGACCAACCCAGGCAGAAAAAGCAGCGTTGTTCGCATAATGTTCATCAAAGCTAGTATCCGCATCTGCATTTTTATCGTAATCGGGTGCTGCGAATTGTGCGCGGATACGATCAATTTCTTTATGATCCAGTAATAACGCAGAGTCTTTACTATATGACCATTCTGCTTCAACCATCTCAGTAAACTTTTCAATGCCTGTTGCATTCACGAGAATCTTGATTCTTGCTTTGTATTTATTGTCTCGCCTGCCCAGACGGTTGTAGACGCGCAAGATGGATTCCATGTAAGAGAGCATATGTTTCTTTTCCAGGAATTCTCGAATGACTTTTCCTATAACAGGCGTACGACCAAGACCACCACCAACAAGTACCTTGAAGCCAACTTCACCGGCATCATTACGCACCAGATATAAACCAATGTCATGCACCTGAACCGCAGCACGATCATTCTCGGCACCAGAAACGGCAAACTTAAACTTTCGAGGCAAATAAGCAAACTCAGGATGAAACGTTGACCACTGGCGTAATATTTCACAGTAAGGTCTCGGATCTTCTAATTCATCTTTGGCAATCCCGGCAAACTGATCGGAAGTAATATTGCGAATACAGTTACCACTGGTTTGAATAGCATGCATCTGCACACTCGCCAAATCTGCCAAAATATCTGGCACAGTTTCAAGCTTGGGCCAGTTATATTGTATATTCTGTCTAGTACTGATATGTCCATAGTTCCTGTCATACTTACGGGAAATATGGGCGAGCATACGCAATTGCGCGGATGACAATAATCCATAAGGAATAGCCACGCGCAGCATCGGGGCGTGAGTCTGGATATATAAACCGTTCATCAAGCGCAACGGTCTAAATTCTTCCTCTGATAATTCACCGGCAAGATAGCGTCTGGTCTGATCTCGGAATTGCTCGACGCGATCGTCGACTATCTTCTGGTCATAGTTATCGTACTGATACATCTGTTCCTGCCATATAAGTAGCTGATTAGATTAGGAGTTCGTATTCTAACGGGGGGGGAAGATAGCAACAAGCCTTTAGTCTTAAAAGAAATTAATTCGACTAAACTTATTCTATTTCACTATTACAACAATCCTTATCTTATTTAGTGAATGCGTTAAGTGTTAACCATAGTGTGCTAAAAGAATTCGTCCTTTACGTGTGAGATAACCCTCGGCATCTATGAATCCGTTAATAACCGCTGCGTGTAACAATCGCATGGGTTTTGTTTTAGGAAGATACACCATGCCATCGCCAAAACGACATTCTAGTAATTCTGCTATCTGCCGCTCTTCAAATTCCAAACCGTCAGTTGACATTACAGCACTCATAACCAATTCCCCGTAATAAATGATTAACTATTGTTTGTAATCAGAGACCATTGCTAAAGAATTTAACCAGAAAGACCAAAATAAGCCTTAATTATCAGCAAATTACAAACCTATATCACTTATATAGTTTATCTAATAAATTATGTCAAGTTATTATTGTAACTTTTTGATATTTATAGTTATTATGAAAGATGCTGTTTGGCAAGATAATCGTGAGTGTGCATCTCTTCAAGACGGCTAATGGTTCTAATAAATGGTTTGGCCAAACGTTTACCGGTGTAGAGTTTTGACGGTTGCTCTTCTGCAGTCACAATTAATTTGACATTCCGATCATAGAATTCATCGACCAAGGTCATAAATCGTTTGGCTTTATCATTTGTCATTTCATCCATGGCAGGAATTTCGGAAATAAGAACGGTTTGAAATAATCTGGCAATCTCGATGTAGTCTGCAGGGCCTCTTGGACCGTCACATATGGCATCAAAATCAAACCACACGACACCATCCGCAAGACGGATTGTTTGTATCGTCCGCCCTTCAATCTCAACAGGCATTGCTTGCGTTGCCTCACTCGGTGCGATGTGATCAAAATAAATTTCAAGCATTTCTATTGCTTTATCGTCTGAAGGCGAATGATAGATCTCCGCCTTATCCAGATAACTCAAACGATAATCAACACCAGAATCCACATTCACTACCTCTGTATATTTCTTTATCAAATCAATAACAGGTAGAAATCGTTCTCTTTGTAAACCATCCCAGTACAATTGATCCGGTGCCTCGTTAGAAGTTGTGACCAATACAACGCCTCTTTCAAACAATGCTTTAAGCAATCCGCCAAGCAGCATGGCATCTGTAATATCGGACACATGAAACTCATCAAAACACAAAACTTCAGTTTCAGAGGCAATGTTGTCTGCCACCACTTGTAATGGATCAGTCACCTCTTTGAGGTTCCCTAGTTGCTTATGCACCATTTGCATGAAACGATGGAAATGTATGCGTTGTTTTTCTTTGAACGGCAGGCTGTCATAAAAAGAATCAATGAGGTAAGTCTTGCCTCGTCCAACCCCTCCCCAAAAATACAATCCTTTGGTAAAGTTTACTTTATCTTTCTGAAATTTTTGCCTGATTTTTTCGAAGAAACTGCCCCGGTTATTTCCGTCAGCCAAAAGCTTCTCAAAAAGATGCTGCGTACAACGCACAGCATTCTCCTGCGCTGCATCTGCATGAAAATCTTCGCGTAATAAATCTGCCTGATATCTTTGTAGAGGTGTCATAGTTAACTGGTGTTATTATTAGAATGTTATTAATTACGGATAAGCCTTTATCACGTAGCAACGAAGTATAACCGAAAACAACAAATCACAAGTTGAGAACGACATAATTATGATGTTTGCTATCGCAGCAATTCTGCTGATATCACTTATTTTTGGACCGCAAATGTGGGCCAAACATGTGTTTAAAAAGTATGCAATAGAGATTGATGCGCTTCCAGGGACTGGCGGTGAACTCGCTGAACATTTAATCACTCGACTCGACCTTAAGGAGGTACATGTTGAAGAAGGGGAACAAAACGAAAACTATTACGACCCCGAAAATAAACTGGTAAAACTATCACCTGATAACTTCAATGGAAAATCACTGACGGCCATTACTGTCGCCGCTCATGAAATCGGCCATGCTATTCAAGATCAAATCGGCTATCAACCATTATCTTTACGTACTCGATTAGCCAAGCTGTCATGGTTTTCTGAAAAGATTGCCGCTGTATTACTAGTGGCATTTCCCTTCATCTCATTACTCACGCGTGTTCCTGCCGTAGGTATCTTTACACTCCTTTGCGGTATCACTATCTTGATTCTGCCTGTTATAGTAAATCTGATTACATTACCAGTAGAATGGGATGCCAGCTTCAAACGCGCACTACCTGTATTAATCGCCGGAGAATATATTCCAGAATCCGCCATCCCCATCGCCAAAATAATACTCACAGCAGCAGCACTGACTTATCTTGCCGCATCGCTTTCCAGTATTCTTAATTTCTATAGATGGTTGATTTTCTTAAGACGATAATCACAGATAACGATAAAAGCAGACATCCTAGATAATCATTGACCTAGAACTATCGGCCAGAAGCGGTAGTTTTATCAAACAACTTTTAACTGCTTCTTCTACTGAAAGCGGATTCTCTAGCAGGAGTCCAAAGATAAACCTATATTGCTAAGATTTTCAGAATAATAGTTCTTCATTTAAAACATGCCCTATTACGATATCTAGTACATAGATGCTAGACAGTATCTATAATTATCCACATGTGGTCTAGCCGAATGTCTTATATGGACGTTCAAGTTAGAGGATTAATCAGTTATTGATACACCAGAAACCATCATTGTGAATTCCATGCTTATTAAACTAGAGTGGTAATGCAAGAAATGTCCCACCGTTTCGTCTAGTCAACTCGCGCATCAGTATACCAAATCGGTCTGTTGTCCCCGGTGAAATAAAACCAACGCCGTGAATTTTAGCGAGCCTTTTTCTAGAACTCGCCAAGGTATTTTGTTTAGTGATTTTCTCGATAACAGGGTCATAAGACAACCCGGTATAATCATCTCCGAACACATAAATTGATGTCGTAATATTCGGTCTAGCGTATTTTCGTAGCGCTATATGGAGACCTTCGACTGGACTGCTATTTGACATCTCAGCCCAACTATCGAATAACTTGATTACGTTCGTTCTTCTTCCTGGAGTGTCAGGCATCCATTTACCATCATATCCTGACACGAGTGATGTGCCCATATCGTTCAATATCTGAAAGCCTTTCACTTCTGGATGAATATTCA
>JBLHKO010000047.1:0-17658 GCA_047620145.1 Gammaproteobacteria bacterium
AAAAAGTTTCACACGTTGAGAAATGTTTGACCAAGAGCAAAGGGCCTTTGATTGCTGCTACAGATTATGTCCGCCTTTATGCCGAGCAAATCAGACCTTACCTTCCCACACAAAGTAGCTACACAGCATTAGGCACAGACGGATTTGGTCGTTCTGATACTCGCGAACAGCTACGCAAACATTTTGAAGTAAATCGTTACCACGTTGTTGTTGCTGCTTTGAATGGCCTGTGCAGTGCTGGCACGATAGAGAGTAGCAAGGTGTCAGAAGCCATTGAGAAGTACGGTATCGATAAAGACAGTCCTGCGCCATGGACAATTTAATTAATCTTAAATCAACACGCATACGACAGGACTTTATTTAATGAGTGACATTATTGAAGTGAAGGTACCAGACATTGGTGACTTTGATGCGGTTGAGGTTATCGAAGTCTTGGTGCAAGCAGGGGATACGGTTGCAGTGGAACAAGCCTTGATTACTCTGGAAAGTGATAAAGCGAGTATGGAAATACCCTCGACGCATGCTGGTACGATACAAGATGTGTTTGTGAAAGTGGGAGACAATATCTCAGAGGGAGCGAATATTCTTACCTTATCCGTTAGCGCGAACACAGAAGTCAAAAAGGAAAATACAGCTGAGATTAAAGTTGAGGAAGCAGAAATAATTAAACCGGAAGTGATCACGCCTGATAATAAGCAACAAAAACAGGCATCAATGCCACAAGAAACAGCTAAAGAGATTACCCCTGTAACACACTCTAAAGGCCAAATTCATGCGAGTCCCTCTGTGCGTCGTTTTGCTAGAGAATTGGGCCTAGACATTACAAAAATAACAAAACCCAGCGGCCCTAAGGGTCGTATTCTAAAACAAGATGTTAAGGAATTTGTTAAACAAGCGTTATCAAGCTCAGGCGTTCAAAGCGGGACTGGGATTCCTGCTATCCCCTCTGTGGATTTTACTAAATTTGGTGAAATAGAAGAACGCCCCTTAGGTAGAATCAAGAAACTAACCGCGATTAATCTTACTCGCTCATGGTTAAATGTTCCGATGGTGACGCATCATGAACTGGCTGATGTCACGGAGATGGAAGCATTCAGACAATCGTTAAAGTCTGAAGCAGAAAAGAAAGGCGTCAAAGTTACATTCCTGGCATTTATCATGAAGGCATTAGTAGGCGCCTTAAAAGAATATCCTGAATTTAATGCTTCACTTTCTAGCGATGGTAACTCTCTTATTTTAAAGAAGTATTACCATATTGGAATTGCAGTAGATACTCCGAATGGTTTGGTGGTGCCTGTCTTCAGGGATGTTGATCAAAAGCATATTTACGATCTGGCAGAAGAAATGGCTGCTATTAGTAGTAAGGCCAGAGAAGGGAAACTAAGCCCTAAAGAAATGCAAGGCGCCTGTATGACGATTTCAAGTCTGGGCGGAATAGGTGGTACTGCCTTCACTCCGATTGTGAATGCACCGGAAGTGGCCATCCTTGGCGTCACACGTTCAGATATGCAACCTGTATGGAATGGGTCAGAATTTGAACCTCGATTAATGTTGCCGCTGGATCTAACTTATGATCATCGTGTCATTGACGGTGCTGCAGCTGCTAAATTCATGGTCACGCTATCAGGCTTCCTGAATGATATTCGTCGTGTAATGTTGTAGGAATGATCGATGAGTAAATTAAAAGATATTGTTGTTCCGGATATTGGTGATTTTGACAGTGTTGAAATTATTGAGGTTCTGGTTGCCGTTGGTGATTCAGTACAAATTGAAGATCCATTGGTCACACTGGAAAGTGATAAAGCCTCCATGGAAATACCAAGTCCGGCATCCGGTATTATCAAAGAGATATGCGTCAAGGTAGGCGATACTATTTCTGAAAATGGTTTGATTCTACGGTTAGAGGAATTACCTGCAAGCAACGAAAAAACGCAGGCAGTTACTGAAACATCTCAGGCAGAACCAGAAATTCCACAATCCAGTGTTACCCAGGTAACAACAACAAACGTTGGGAATAGTGATGCTGATCTTCATGCCGAGCTTGTCGTGCTCGGGGCCGGGCCGGGTGGTTATACAGCTGCATTCCGTGCGGCAGATCTGGGTAAACAGGTGATATTGATTGAACGTTATGATTCCTTAGGTGGTGTTTGTCTTAATGTCGGTTGTATCCCATCCAAGGCATTATTACATCAGGCGCAGATCATTCATGAAGCTGAAGAGATGTCTACGCAGGGAATTAAATTTAGCAAACCAGAATTAGATATAGATGCTATCCGCGGCAACAAAGAAAATATTATTAATCGTCTAACTGGTGGTCTACTTGGTCTGGCAAAACAACGTAAAGTTAAAGTGATTACCGGTCATGGATCATTTGTCTCTGATAAATTAATTCAAGTTGAAAGTGGTGGTAAGGTTCAAACAATTTCGTTTGATAATGCGATCATTGCTGCCGGTTCGCAACCAGTAAAGATTCCTGGTTTTCCTTATGAAGACTCCCGCTTGATAGACTCAACTGGTGCACTAGAGCTTGAGAATATTCCCGAAAAATTGTTGGTCATCGGTGGCGGCATTATTGGTCTGGAGATGGCGACGGTGTATCACGCATTGGGCTCGCAAATAAGTGTGGTTGAATTGATGGAACAATTGATTCCGGGTTGCGATAAAGATCTTGTTCGCCCATTACACAAGCGTATAGAAAAACAATATGAAGCAATCTATTTGAAGACGAAAGTAACCGAGATTAAACCGTCAAAGAAGGGTTTGAAGGTTACTTTTGAAGGTGAGGGTGCACCTAAGCCGATGATTTATGATCGTGTTTTATTGGCGGTTGGAAGAAGTCCTAACGGAAAGTTGATCAATGCTGAAGCTGCCGGCGTTCATATCGATGAAAGAGGGTTCATCCCGGTAGATAAACAACAGCATACGAATATTCCGCATATTTATGCGATTGGCGATATCGTTGGTAATCCGATGCTGGCTCATAAAGCAACTCACGAAGCCAAGGTAGCCGCTGAAGTAATTGCTGGAGAGAAGACATCTTTTGATGCCTTAACTATTCCCTCAGTTGCGTACACTGATCCTGAAGTCGCATGGATGGGATTGACAGAAACCGATGCCAAAGAATATTCTATTAAATATGAAAAATCAGTTTTCCCATGGGCAGCCAGTGGCCGTGCCTTGAGTATTGGTCGTGATGAAGGGTTAACAAAAATATTATGGGAACCTGAAACTCGTCGTATTTTGGGCGCGGGGATTGTTGGAGTTAACGCAGGTGAATTGATTGCCGAAGCCGTATTAGCCTTAGAAATGGGCGCCGATTGGGAAGATATGAGTTTAACGATCCATCCTCATCCTACCCTTTCTGAAACACTTAATTTCTCAGCAGAGATGCAGGCCGGGAGTATTACAGATTTGTATGTGAAGAAAAAAACAAAATAAGTCTGCTCTAACTTGCTGTTCCCAATGTCTATTGAACTTTGCTATAAATTCAATTACTAACACATTAGTGTATCTTTTTTATTGTATCGGACTAAACTTGGAAGCATGCATAAGCTATCTGGAATAATCTACCTTATTGTACTCTGTTGCTTTGCGCTAAACGCTACTGCAGGCAGTATGTTACGTTGTAGTGATATGTCCGATAAGACTGATACACAGCAGACGCCCTTAGACACGAAAAATAATAATTGTCATACCGATCAAAAAAAGTCTACAGATAGCTCATCGAATAATTGCTGCCAGGATATGAATTTATGTAGTGGCTCAATGGTATTCATCTCCAATTCATCGTTAATGACCGTACAACTGATTCAACACTCAGTCCAATTTCCTCAGAACGAACATGCTGTATTCAGTAGTTCCTCACCTCCGTCACGACCTCCAAAACTGATTATTTAAATCTACTGTGTTCTACGAATGATGCAAGATTTATGCATCAGCGTATTTAAAAAATTAGTTTGTTTATTGTGAGGTTGTAATGTTTAAAAGAAAAATTCTTTCAGCATTCGTGCTGTTAATTTCAATGGGATCAATTCCTGTTTATTCTGAGCACGATGGACTCGAAGGGCATGACCATGAATCTAAATCGAAAGTAGATAAGTCTGTAGACGCTGCTGATGTCTCTGTACTACCGGGCGAAGCTGTCATTATTGTGCATGGCATAGTCTGCTCTTTCTGTTCGCAAGGTGTTATGCGTAATTTATCGAAACTTCCTTTTATTGATAAATCTAAATACACCAAAGGTGTGAAAGTAGAAATTGAGAGTCAGAAAGTAACCATTGCGATTAAAGCTGATGAAAAATTTGATCTGACACAAACATTTGAGTCCATCTTGAAAGGTGGTTATGAACCGGTTGAGGCATACGTGCGAGATGCTGATGGTCATGTGACTGTGCAGAAACCTGAAGGCGTTTGACATGAATAAGTTAGTAGTTTCATTTTCAATCTTGATATGCTCGTTTTCAGTATTAGCACATCAACCGGTGATGGATATGGCTCCTCGCTGGAGTGAAGGTTTTGGCTACCAGATTCGATATGAAAATTTTGGATCAGACGAATTGTTGGATAGCGACTCTGAAATATCAAATCCTTTGGGGCTAGAAAGATATGTTGATTCTCTTTGGTTGGAAGGTATTTACACCTTTGATCGTTCTATTCGTGCAACGTTCAAACTACCCTATGTCGAGCAAAGACGAACCAAAAATATTGCTGGCGTTGGTGTACGGCAATCGAATAGCGGCCTAGGTGATCTTATCTTTGGCTTACCTTTGAAATACTATCGCAACAAAAGAGCATTCACGGAAAATTTTAGTTTTACACCTTCAGTTCGTGTGCCTACAGGCAGTTCATCCGGAAGTTTCCCCATAAGTGATGGCAGTGTGGATTTGGGATTAAGCTTCTCTTACAGTAGCGAAAGCCCTAAATATTACACATTGATTGATCTCTTTTACTGGCTCAATACAGAAGGTGAGAATGGAATGCATGAAGGTGATGAATTGGGATTGGACATCAATCTTGGTTATCACCCTTTACATAGTAATGAAACTAATTCCGGTGTCTTCGTTATGTGGGATGTAACTGCTCGATATAACGACGATCCAAATAGTGCCACGTTAACTACAGCTTCGGGTGGTCAACGGTTAAACATGGGCCCCGTTCTTGTTTTGTATAAGGATAACCTGATGTTTCGTACTGAATACAAACACCCTATTTATGAAAAAACGAGCGGTATTAGCAACTCTCGTGGTTCGGAATTTTCTGTTGCTATAGGCATTACTTTTTAATGAGATCAATCGTGCAAAAACAAGAACTCGAACAAAAAAAATGGGGCTGGCTAATTTTATTTACCTCTGTCGGCACATTATTGTGTTGTGCTTTACCTATCATGCTTGTGAGTTTGGGTATGGGTGCTGTGGTTGCTGCTATGGCATCTAATCTACCATTTTTGATCACCCTTAGTTTACATAAATCATGGGTGTTTGCGGGGTCTTTTATTCTGGTATTACTTGGAGGTTGGTTACTTTATCGACCAGGGCGTGCTTGTCCCATTGATCCCGAGCTAGCAGCTTTATGTACCAAGGCGCATCAATGGAACTGTTGGCTATTTTGGATTTCAGTAGGAATTTGGTGTGTGGGTTTTTTCTTTGCCTATATCGCAGAGCATCTTTTTTATTAGGATTTATATTATTCTGCTATGCACATTCAAAAACAATTAGTAATTACTTTAAAACTGACATTTACAGTCTGCTTGATCATGATTTCGTTGTACGCAAAGGCAAATATTGTGAGCTATACATTCGATGTTGATTATCAGGAAATAAAAATGACTGATAAATCAGTCATAGCAATGACGATTGATGGTCAAATTCCTGCGCCAACGATTGAAGCAAGCGTCGGTGATAGTTTAAAAGTAACATTTAATAATTTAATGGATGTTGAAACTTCTGTGCATTGGCATGGTGTCTTGTTACCTAACGACCAGGATGGTGTTCCTTATTTAACGACGTCCCCCATCAAGCCCGGCACATCATTTACCTATGAATTTCCGATTATTCATTCAGGGACATACTGGTATCACTCGCATACGGGTTTGCAGGAGCAGCGGGGTATTTACGGTGCGTTGGTCTTCCATTCCACTGAGTCGCAATATGAATATGACAAGGAGAAAGTCATTGTCCTTTCAGATTGGACGGACGAAGATCCTAAACAGGTACTCAAACATCTAAAGCGTGAAGATGATTATTACGCGATGAAGAAAAAAGCTGTGCAATCCTGGGATAAAGTTATTGCTAATGGCTTGCCTGGTTTGAAAAACCGTTTAAATGGTGCCTGGATAAGGATGGGGCCGATGGATATTTCTGATGTTGGCTACGATGCCTTCTTGATTAATGGTAGGGCGCAATCCTGGGATAGTGATGTTCAACCTGGTGATAAAGTTCGGTTAAGGATTATCAACGCTGCTGCTTCCAGTTATTTTTATGTCGATTACGCAGGCAGCGGGATGACTATTATTGAGGTAGACGGTATGCCGGTGATGCCGAAGGAAGTTGACCGACTACGATTGGCTGTTGCTGAGACCTACGATGTAATTATACAAATTCCCGAGAGTGACAATGCTTTTGAACTCAGGGCAACCTCTGAAGATGTGACGGGTTTTGCTTCTCTGTATTTAGGCGAGGGTGATACTGTAAAAAGTAAATCGATAGTAAAACCTAACCTTATGCTTATGGATCACTCAATGCATATGATGTCTATGGATGGTGGTAATGAGCACCAACCCATGAAACATGAAATGGACAAACATGATGCTATGTCAGATATCCGGATGTTGAATGAATATGCGGGTCTACGTTCACCATCACATACAACACTGGATCCAGACAGACCGAGTCGGGAAATTGTATTGAAATTAACTGGCAGTATGGATCGTTATATCTGGTCATTTAATAATCAAACGCTCACAGAGGCCGACAAGATATTGATTAAGAAAGGTGAGAATGTCCGTTTTGTTTTTGTGAATGAAACGATGATGCATCATCCACTACATTTGCATGGGCATTTTTTCCGTGTTCTTAATGGCGAAGGTGCTCATGCGCCGCTAAAACATACTGTTAATGTCCCACCTTTTCAGAAAGTCGAGATTGAATTTTATGCCAATGAAGAGAAAGACTGGTTTTTTCATTGTCATAATCTTTACCATATGAAAGGAGGGATGGCGCGAGTGATTCGCTATGATAATCAGGAAACAAATAAGAACGAGAATTCAGCATTCGATAAGAATCTGAAGGCCAATGGCGATCCTTGGTATGCCTTTGCTGATATGTCATTTCAATCAAATATGGTGTCTGGAGAATTTTGGGCCTTGAACACAAGGAATACGCTTAGGCTGCATTACGACTTCGATTATGACGACGAGTACGATATTGATGCTTTCTATGAACGTCACCTGACGCGGTTTCTCAGTCTTTATACCGGTGTAAACATCGAACGTGAAGATGGCGACGTTGCGAATTCAGTAGTTGCAGGCGCTCGCTACATCTTCCCTCTGTTGCTTGAGTCTGACTTTCGAATTGATTCAAAAGGTGATTTGCGTCTTGAATTAAACAGTGACTATCAACTAACTGAACGAGTTAGTTTTGACTGGAAGTGGAATACTGACAACGAGTATCGCTTTAATCTAGGCTATGATTTTAACAAAACTCTTTCGTTGATAACAAACTACGATTCTGATTTTGGTGTTGGTGGTGGACTGGAATTGCATTTTTAAGCAGGAATTTATTAAGTGTTGATATTTTTAGTTAAAAGAGGAGAGGCACAATGCGTAAATTAGCTAATATTTTATGATTTATTCCAAGTATTTCTGTCGGTGCGGCTGATATTGCAGATGAGTCGATGCGCTTAAAGGATGGATCACATCTGCTTATTAGAGATGACGATACCATGTATATGCAAGATAAGGATGGTAATCCAATGGCCATGAAAGATGATGTGGAGATGGAGCTGGAAGATGGAACATTTATCATGATGAAAAATAAAAGGATATGGCATCATTATGATTTTAAAAAGAAATGGCGTCATAAATTTCAACGCGACAATGATTAGACAATCTGTAAATAGTTACATAGGATTATTTTAATCCCGGTCAATTGTTTTAAAGTGCCAGTTTCTATCTTCAATTTCTAGAAGGTACTTGTATGCGTCTCTAAATCGAATTGTCTGTTTCGCCAAATAGTTTAATTGTTCATTGAATCGAACCCGTTTTTCATCATCTGTCGTTTCCCACCAGGTGGTTAACCAAAATGATTCATGCATAGGATGAAATAATTTATAAAATCGACCCCAATGCCAAGCTTTCGGGCATATTTTCCCTGTTGCTTGCAGTTGTAATTTTAGGGAGCGTAATTGCTCGATATTAATCCGTTGTTCTTCAATGAAATAATGATATTTCTGAAGACCATCCTTAAGGTAAACAGGGTGATCTATAGCCGGGTGCTGTAGAATCTGGTTATTATGATTAGTGTCAGATTTAAAGCTAGATTCAACTTTAAAAGCAGTGCTGGTATTTTTCATTTTAACTCCAATTAATTCTAGTGAGAGTTATATAGTGCAGTAACAATGTGGCTCAAATATGGCAGTGATATGAAAATATAGTGGAAAATTATTTTTCTCAGATATCACTGTAAACAACTGAATATAATTTATCGTTTAGATTTATAATAAAATTATCACAGATATATTGTTTTGGCTTGTAGGGAACAATCTGCTCGATATCGGTTCATACAGAAGGCTTAACTTGATTTAATAATGACAAATTAGGAAGGTGAGAATGGCTGTTTGGGAACAGGTTTTATTAGGTGCTGGAGGGCTTTTGTTAGTGTTTTTTTTCTGGCCAGGTGCTAAGGCTGCTATGGAAAAAAGCAAACAGGCTGAAAATCCAGATTGGGGTAGTGTACTCATTCCAATTTCTGCTGTTGTAGTATTTATTGTGTTGTTAGTCATGGTTGCGCGGTCATAAATGCTGAATATTTCATGTGATATAATCGCCAGTCTTTAATACTCCCCCCAATTCTTATATGAGTGATTTGTAATGAAAAATATTAGTTTGGTTGCTTTAATCATGTTGTTTTTGAGTTTTGGAATTACTTCTGTCTATGCTGAAGAGGAAGAAGAAGTCCTTAGTGCACAAGAATTTGTTGATGGTTGTAGTGAAGGATATGCTCCTGGGAAACCTAATCAGTATTGTATGCAATATATTTTTGGATTGGTGCAGGCATTGGCTGCATTGCAAGAGATGGAACCTGAAAATAAATTATTTTGTATTGATCCAAACGTGATCGGTCTTGAAGAAGTCACAGATAAAGTTACGAAGTGGATGAATAATGTTCCTGATCGTCTGAATGAAGATGCCTATATTCTAGCTTCACAGGCATTGCACGAATCCTATCCGTGTTCAGCAGTTAATATTTAATTAATAAAATGGAAGGAGTGTCGAGCAAAGAAGTTCTGGATATGGAAATCACAAGGAATGCAGCTGTTGACTTCAGTAAACTGCAAAAAAGACTAAGGCGAGATGTAGGCCGTGCCATAGAGGATTTTGGCATGATAGAGGAAGGCGATAAAGTGATGGTTTGCCTATCTGGTGGTGCCGATTCTTATACAATGTTGGATATCCTACAGATACTTCAACAGCGAGCACCAATATCATTTGAGCTCGTTGTCGTAAATCTCGATCAAAAACAACCAGGTTTCCCGGAACATGTTTTGCCAGATTATCTTGATCAGGCAAAGGTCCCTTATCACATACTTGAGCAGGATACTTACAGTGTCGTGACCGAGATTATTCCTGAAGGAAAAACCATGTGTGGTTTATGTTCACGGTTACGTCGAGGGATTCTTTATACTTTTGCCAAGAGTAATGGGTTTACTAAGATAGCATTGGGCCATCATCGTGATGATATCATTGAAACATTGTTTTTGAATATGTTCTATGGTGGCAAGCTGAAATCCATGCCGCCGAAATTATTAAGCGACGATGGAGAAAATATTGTCATCCGGCCATTGGCTTACTGTAAGGAAAAAGATATTAAACAATATGCTGAACATCAGGCCTTCCCTATTATCCCCTGTACCTTATGTGGTTCTCAAGATAATTTACAGCGACAGGTGATCAAGGAAATGTTGCAAGAATGGGATAAAAATCATCCAGGCCGCATTGAAACCATTTTCTCGAGTATGCAAACTGTTGTTCCTTCACATTTAGCAGATATAGATGCGTTTGATTTTAAAGGTCTTGTTAACAAAAAATTAGATGCCTGATCTTGATTTATTATCAACGTTGTTTGTTTTTGTGATCCCTGTGATTTTTGCAGTGACTGTGCATGAGGTTGCGCATGGCTGGGTCGCAAGTCAATTTGGTGATCAAACCGCAAAGTCGATGGGTAGATTGACATTAAACCCGATAAAACACATTGATCTCATCGGAACCATTCTGGTTCCAGCAATTATGTATTTTACCAGCGGCTTTATTTTTGGTTGGGCAAAACCGGTGCCAGTTAACTGGCGAAATCTTCGGCATCCCAGAAGGGATATGGCCATCGTCGCTATAGCAGGCCCTGCAGCGAATTTATTAATGCTTCTGATTTGGGCGATGACGGCCAAGGTAATTACATTACTTGGTAGTGACTCGAATCAGCTGGCACAGTTATTATTGATCATGTGTGGTATCGGCATCACGATTAATACAATTCTTATGATACTCAATCTATTTCCCTTATTACCCTTAGACGGTGGGCGAATCGCAACCGCGATGCTTCCGCGTAATTTAGCAATATCGTTTTCAAAACTAGAGCCTTACGGTTTGATTATACTTGTTGGGCTTTTGGTGAGTGGTATTCTTTGGAAGATATTATTGCCAATCATTAGTGGTACAGAATCGCTGATTTATCAATTGATTCAGATGTCTTAAATAGCCTTTATCTTATGCGTTATCTAGTTCCCACATTAATTTAAAAATAAATTAACCCCTTCTTCTCTCCTGTGCGTTATCAAGCGTAACAACATCTATTTTTCACATAGGAGAAAAAATGAAAATTCTGACATCATTACTACTGTTTCTAACAGTGCTTTCCCCGTTACAAGCCTGTGCTTATGAGGCACGAATAGCCCAGAATGTATTAATTGAGGTCATTGCAGATGATGGCACAGTTTACCCTGTCTACGATGTCGCTCGATCTCATAGAGATGCAAGGAATGTGAAAAGAGCCTATCTAGAGGCGATTAATGACAAGAATTATAAAATTCGTGCGCGTAATTTAAGTTCACGACGTATTGGGCTGGTCGTTGCAGTTGATGGCAGAAACATCATTTCTGGAGAAAAATCTAATCTACAATCTACTGAGAGAATGTATATTTTACCGGCTTATGGACAAGCAACCTTTGATGGTTGGCGAACAGATCAAAATCAGGTGCATCGTTTCTTTATTACAGCAGCAGAAAATTCATATGCAGAAGCCTTTGGTGATAAATCTGCAATGGGTGTTATCGCTTTAGCCGTTTTTAATGAAAAGCAGCAGAAAATGGAACGAAAGCAATTACGTTCAAGATTAAATAAAAGTATGGGCTCTCTCAATGAATCTCCTGCGTTGGAGTCTGAGGATTCAATCGCTCGATCAGATTCAAGTGTGGCTCGACAAGCAGCACCAAAAGCAGGGACCGGATTCGGTGAAGAAACATATTCTCCTGTCACATTGGTTCAATTTCAAGCGAATCGCAATCCCGTAGAAAAATATCTTTATAAGTATGAATGGCGAGAGGCTTTATGTATGAAACATATTGTTAATTGTGGTGAGCCTGATAACCGCTTTTGGTCAGAGGGTTACTACAGCAAAAATTCTGCAGGCTACGGTTATGCCCTGTACCCCCAAGATAGTTAGGGAACCTCTGATTAAGTCTCTTCACCGTCATGCTGGTGAAAACCAGCATCCAGTAAACAATTGTTTTGACTGGATTCTGGCCTACGCCAGAACGACGACTTAATAATTTATGAGGCTTAATCAGAGGTTCGTGAGTAATAATTAAGCAACGATTTAAATACTAATAATTTGAGGTTGTTGTTTTGCAATTACAAGATAACGTAGTGGTCCGCCGGGACGAATGGCATCAAAGGGATAGCATGTGATTAAAGTTAATTTGTTTTCCAGTGTGGTAACGAGATATTCAATCTCTTTTTCATGGACGATGATGGTTTCGCTGACTTCGTATTGGATTGTCTTTCCAGTAAGTGTTTGCAGTTGAATGAGTTCTCCTCGTTGAATATCTTGTAAAAACTTGAAATGAGTATCGCGATGACCAGCAATCACTGTATTGCCTTGTTGTCCCGGACCGAAAGCAAGTGAGGACCCACTTGCCCCGGCCAGGACGATGCGGTCAATTCCAAGACTAGGCACATCAATACGACTGATGGGCCATGTATCCGCCCATGGCCAAGGTTTCACCTCCTGTTGACCATGAACTGTTTTATTCCAGGCTGTCTCTAGTAAAACTTGCGCTAGGATAGCCTTGGCGTGGATATAGGACGCACTACCTATTTGCCACATGCCGCAGAGGAGGAGGACAATCAATAATCCTTTTGTAGTTATATTTTTAAAGATCGAGGACATGTTTTCTGGTCAATATCAGAAGTAATCCAGCAAACAACATGAGTAAACCATTTAAGAACGCAACGGTGGCATTGGTTGCAGTGGCAGGCATGTGTCCAAATACTTTTTTGTGATCCCAGCCAGCAGGAAGACTCACCTTCAGTGCATGAGATTTCAGAAGTGCTTCTTTGGTTCTTGCAGGTGTGATATCGACCGCGATTAGACTGGTATATTTACTGACCAGATGGTGTTTAAGTGCTGTTTCAACAATAGTGTTTCGAAGCTGATCTGCTTCTGCTTTATTATCCCCCGTATTATGCTTTTGGCTCATTTGATCCATCAAGGCTGCAATTTTTTTACGTGCCCATATCACCGGGATGCCTGAATCTTTTTGACCACCTGTGAGATTGAGAGAGGCTTGCCATTTTTTACCGGCAACTTCTCCCGTGATAGTGAGAGAGTCAGGCAAGGTATTTGACTTGGTGCTGATTAATAAGGGTTCACCCAGATAAAGATCAGGAATATTTTGTGGCCAGCTTTCGATGTCACAATTTTGATTAGGACAATTATCAGGCCATTGAATATGTATATTGGTCAGCACGGGACTTTTAAGTTTACTGAACAAAGTCTCCATCTTGGTTTGTACTTCAGAGACGTTACCGATATAGGTATGCGTTCCGCGTCCAAAGTTTGCAGCACGATTTATAAAGTGAGAATTTGGCGCAGAGCCTATACCAATCGTAAATAATCGGCTGTCACCTAATTGAGACTGGATGATATTAAATAGCGCATCTTCATTACCAATACTTCCATCTGTGAGAAAAATAACCTGCCTAACGTCAGCATTGTCATATTCATCCACATGGTTATTTTGTTTTAATAGAGACGCGCGTAGCGCAGGAGCCATTTCTGTTCCACCTTGCGCCTGAAGATTATCGACATATTGTTGAGCTTGACGAAGTGCGTGATGTGTTACTGGCTGCGGAAATTTAAATAACTTATCTGTGTATGAATCAAACTGGATAACATTAAATCGGTCGCCGGGTTTTAAACGGGTAAGCGCGAGATTCAGTGCCGGCCTTGCCTGAACAATTGATGGCCCTGACATAGATCCAGAAGTATCAATGACAAAGATAACTTCTCTATGCAGGACAGGAGCGGTCTCATTTGTAGGTGGCATCAGCATGATCAAGGAATAAATATCTGAGTCCTTTTTTTCTGTAAATAGTGCAGCCTTGGGGGAGTTCTCAGGTTCAGCTTGCCAAACGAGTACAAAGTCACGATCAGCTGAAACCTGTTTGTTCTGTAGTTGAATTGAATACCGTGTTTTGTCAGGGATGCCGACATCAATTGGGTGATATGGACTGTCGATATTGCTAAGCAAAAAACCTGCATCAAGATCTATCTTTATCGCCACAGGGTTTATGGCTCGATGTTCAATACCTTGTTCAGAATTTAGAACAGGTGGTGTAATTCTTGACGCATCTGGTACTTCGTCAGTATTTACGGACCAACCTGTTCCTTCAAAACCAGTGATAACTGTTTTATCCGGAATGTACCGCGGCGCGATCACCATCGGGAAACGTATACTGAATGTTTCATCTAGATAGAGAATAGGCTGCTGATAGGTGATTTCAATGATGATTTTTTCATCAGGGCCAATATTGGCGACAGATGTCGTGAAGATATTGGGTCTCTCCTGTTCAACCAGACTCGCCCGTTTACCTGAGGCTTTTGCTTGTTGATATTCTTTCTTGGCTTGTTGCTTCTCTTTAATCTGACCTTCGATAATGCGTTCGCCAATATGCATCCGTAGTTGATCAACAGCTGCATTTTCAGGTAAGGGAAAGACATAGATACCTTCTTTCCAGTCAACACTATCATTGTGAAATGTTTGTTTGACCGTCGCTCTGGCGGTCATTCCTGTGATCTGAATGTGGACGTCCGTGTCCAGGGAGGGAACAAGTGAATAGTTCTGAGTTAAACCTTGATCATTTTTAAACAGTAATGATCCTTGTTTCATTTCCGCAGGTTTAACATCGTCAAACGTACTTGCAGTGATCTTGTTAGAAAAAGACATGATGATCAGTATCATGACGATATTGAAAAAAAAACCGCTACAGAATCCGGCAAAGATACAATGTAATGTACTCATGAGAATGGAATATTGTTGTTTCATCTTGACGCCTTATCTGTTTTACGTGTCATCTATTAAAACCTCGAAAGCTGACAACAGCGGGCTTCAATCATGGAAATATGCGGGCGAAATGTGGCAGAAATATGGAAATTTCAATGGCAGTCAACAATCAGTGAGATTATTGAGTTACAGTAGGAAAAATTTGATGTTAATGATTTTAGGAATTAAATGATGAGTAGACATATTGTATTGGTAGAAGACGAACTCAGCATACGTGAGAACTATGTGGATGCGCTTCGACAACAGAATTATCAAGTGACAGCTTATGACAATAAAAATGATGCCATACAGGCTTTTAAAACCGGGCTGCCAGATCTTGTTTTATTAGATATTGGATTGGGTGATGATGTAGAAGCAGGGTTTGAAATCTGTAGAGAATTAAGAACGTTGTCATCAACTTTACCGATTATATTTTTAACTGCACGGGATTCTGATTTTGATGCGATATCTGGTCTGAGACTAGGGGCAGATGATTACATTACCAAAGATATTAATATTCATCAGTTGTTGGCAAGGGTTGCCGCATTGTTTCGGCGTGTTAATGCGATGCAAGAGCGTGGTCAAGGGAGTAAACGTATCAAGCATCAAGATTTGATGATTGATGTTGATTGTTTGTTGGTCGAATGGAAAGGGCAACGCGTTGATCTGACGCTAACTGAATTCTGGATTGTGCATGCGCTTGCTCGTATTCCAGGGCATGTTAAAAATCGAGAACAATTAATGCGTGAAGCCAACATATTTGTCGATGATAGTACGGTAACATCGCATATGAAAAGGATACGGAAGAAATTCAAGGAAGTTGATAAAGAATTTGATTGTGTCGAAACAGTGTATGGTATGGGCTATCGCTGGAACGTGTAAATAACTCATTGATGAAGAAAATCAGATTCACAATCCGCCTGAAGTTACTGGTTCTGTCGCTTGCTGTTTTAAGTATTCCATATCTTGGATATGAATATTTACGCGAACTTGATCGATATTTGAGAACGGGTCTGGAATCTTCTCTTATGGATGCAGCGAGAGCAGCCGCAGGTCCACTACATGAGCAATACACGTTATTTCCTTATACACAAAACACCACAGAAAACTCTATTTTCATCCAGAAATTACAAAACCCAATTCAGTTGGATGGCTATACAGATGATTGGCTGGACTATCTTGGCTGGTCAAAGGTTTATCAGAATGAAGAGTCGAAAGATGAAAAAGATAAACTTAGTTATAAACTTATTTTAGGACAGACTGGAAATAACCTGAAAATTTTATTGCAAGTTCAGGATTTGAATGTCACATATCAACGCCCAAACAGCGAAACAATACTTAATAGTGATCACGTAGAGCTCGTGATTTCCGATGATTATTCAGTTAGGCGACGATACTATTTTGCCACATCAGCACCGGGCAGGTTTAGTCCTTTTCAGATTGAGTCAGTGTTGGATGAATGGTACGAGGAAACAGAAACAATCAGATATGTCACAAATATATCAGCGGAGTGGCAAGAGACAGAGTCAGGATACAATCTGGAAATATCTCTTCCATTATATTTGGTAAATGAAAGATTAGGTTTTATTGTCAGGAGTATTGAAGATGCCGTGAGTGGTATGGTTGAATCCAGTGTCGGTTCTGCCGGTGTCGGCACATCAACACTACCTGGTCGATTGCTTAAGCCTTCTGGCGAAATAGAAAAAGTGATCTCGCGACTGGACGACAGAGAAGGGCGGAGACTATGGGTGCTGGATAGTACAGCTCAGGTTCTATCCACTCAAGGTAATTTGCAGAAAGATTTTTCTGAGCAGCCATTGAATATTTTTTATTCTTTGATTCTTCCGATCACACCAAAAGAATTTAAAGACGATCTGGCAGGGGCTTCAAGATTACAGGGAGATGAAGTAAAGCTGGCGATGCAGGGTTCGGTGACATCACGCTGGCGAGCATCTCCAGACGAAAAAGCGATTATTGTCTCGGCAGCGGCACCGATATGGATTGGTGATGAAATACGTGGAGCGGTTGTTGTCGAAGAAACGACAAATAGTATTTTAATGTTGCAACGGAATGCCTTAGTAAGTTTGTTTAATAAAACATTGTTGGTTTTTTTCGTGATTACATTGACGCTTCTAATTTACGCAACACGATTGTCAATAAGATTACGTCGCTTGAGTTTAGATGCCAGTCAAGCCATTGATGAACATGGTAGAGTGGTTGGAAAGATTGACGAGAGTAATGCCAGTGATGAAATAGGCGATCTGTCCAGAAGTTATGCTTCAATGCTTAATCGTTTGAAAGAATATAATAATTACCTGGAAAGTTTGGCGAGTAAATTATCACATGAATTAAGAACCCCCATGGCTGTGGTGCAATCATCCTTGGATAATCTACAGACAGATAATTTACAGTCAGATAATTCAAATAAGAATGCTGAATATGTAGCAAGGGCACAAGACGGAATAAAAAGACTTAATACGCTGGTGTTACGGTTGAGTGAAGCAGCGAGGCTTGAACAGGCATTACAAACCGCTGACGTTGAGCCTGTTAACTTAACAGATCTTATTAATCAATGTGGTAAAGGTTATGAGTCAGCCTATCCTGAATCGATCTTTAAGGTCGTGACACCTTCTGCGCAAATAGAACGAAACATTTCTGCTGATTTATTTACTCAGATGCTAGATAAATTAGTCAGCAATGCGATTGATTTTAGTTCGACAGGAAATTCAAAAGGAAAACCAATCGAAATTATTCTGGAAAAAAATAAATTACCAATTATCAGTATTATAAATTATGGTTCGATCCTACCTCTGGAGATGAAAGCGCAATTATTTAATTCAATGGTTT
>JBLHKO010000048.1:0-17102 GCA_047620145.1 Gammaproteobacteria bacterium
GCCTTCATAAATTGAAATACCTGCGCCAACGGCGAAGATCATAATGGCAACGATAAAACTCCAGAAATAGATCTCTTTTCCATGTCCGAATGGAAAGCGATCATCCGCAGGTTTTTTAGCTTGTTTTAGTCCATACAAAAGTAATATCTGGTTGCCAGTATCAACGACTGAATGGATGCCTTCGGAGAACATTGCTGAACTACCACTGATAGAAGCAGCAATGAACTTCATGATTGCGATTAACGCATTTCCTGCAAGAGCGGCGTAGATGACAAGTTTTCGTGAAGAAGCCATAGTTTTTGATCAAGGTTAATTAAAGAGTTATATGATTTTCAGTGGCCATATTATCATTGATATTTAAGGAGTATGGCAATTTCTGTAGTGACACGAATAGCTTGGTAAGGAGTGGCTGGATATTGAAATAAGCTTCGGTTAAAGTGAGTTGAGTACTTACGAAGGAGATTCACATCATGTCTACCGACCGATTCATTTTGGTATTAACCAACGTTTGTCCTCACTAATGGCCTGTTAAAAGTCATTTTAAATAAAATGGTTGCCCTGCTCAAAAAGTTACTGGATCTAATGCCCCATGAACCAGGCATAGAATTACCACCAAAAGTATTCAAGGATATGGAAGGTGAAATTATTGATTACACTGATGGGCAGTCTCTAACAGTCAGGTTTCCAAACAAAGAACGATATGAAAACCCGTTAGGCATGATGCAAGGCGGCATGATCACGGCAGCCATTGATAACACTATTGGCCCCCTGTCATATATATTAGCGCCGCCCAGTGTCACAAAAGAACTTACCACCGCATATAAACGGCCTGTCACAAAATCAGACAAGTTTATTGAAGTTGTTGCATCACTCACTGAAAAAACATCAACAGGCCTTCTATTAAAGGCAGAGGTTAGAAACGAACAAGGTAAACTCGTAGCCACCGCAAACTCTGAACATGTATTTGTCAGATAATTAATGAGCAGCCTATAAGATGAGAGACGTTGAAATTACAAAGGAGCCCGTTGAACTCTATAAAATTCTCAAATTCGAAGGCATGGTCTCAAGTGGAGGTGAAGCGAAGAATGTCATCGCTGATGGTCTGGTTTTAGTCAATGGTAAGGTAGAAACAAGGAAACGAAAAAAAATTGTTTCAGGCGAAACAATAGAGTTCGGTAAAGATAAGATTCGTATAAAACTCAAATGAGAGTATAAATAAAGGAGTTTCAATAGACATGGATGTAAAAACTATCAGTTAGATGACGCTCAATCTGGATGAATGAAGAAAATAAAACTATCAAAACTGGCTGGCGTGAATGGGTCGCTCTTCCCGAGCTTGGTATCCCTGCAATCAAAGCGAAGGTAGATACTGGTGCTAAAACATCGGCACTACATACTTTTAACATTGAGCCATTCACAAAGAACAATAGAGAGTATATAAAATTTAAACTACATCCTTTACAGAAGAATACAGATCTTGTTATTGAATGTGTTTCTCCTGTACTAGATAAGAGGGTCGTTAAAGATTCTGGAGGTCATGCCGAAGAACGATTTGTTATTTTAACACCGATACGTCTGGGAGAATTGGTCATTCCAATAGAAATTACATTGACCAATCGCGAAGATATGCAGTTTAGAATGTTATTAGGTCGATCCGCTCTGACAAAGGCGAATATTGACGTAGTACCAAGTCAATCTTACAAACTTGGTCGAAATTTAAAGCAGGCGTACAACTAAACAATAACTAATAGGTATTAATTTATTAATGAAAATAGCATTGCTATCTAGAAACAGGAATCTTTATTCATCAAGACGCTTAATTGAAGCGGCTGAATCTTTAGGTCATGAAGTTCAAGTGCTTGATGTATTACGTTGCTATATGAACATTACTTCGCACCGTCCCAGAATCCACTATAAGGGGGAAGAACTGAGCGACTTTGATGCGGTGATCCCAAGAATTGGTGCGTCAGTCACGTTTTATGGTACTGCTGTTGTCAGGCAATTTGAAATGATGGGCACATATCCATTAAATGAGTCTGTGGCAATCTCTCGTTCAAGAGATAAGTTACGTTCATTACAACTATTATCGCGAAAAGGTATTGGCTTACCGATTAGTGGTTTTGCGAACAAACCGGACGATATTGAAGATTTAATCAAAATGGTGGGCGGTGCACCTTTGGTGATAAAACTATTACAAGGCACACAAGGTATCGGTGTGGTGCTGGCAGAAACAAAAGGCGCAGCAAAGAGCGTTATTGAATCTTTTTTGGGTTTAAAGGCCAGTGTATTGGTGCAACAATTTATTAAAGAGGCCGGCGGCGCGGACATTCGCTGTTTTGTTGTCGGTGAAAAAGTTGTTGCTTCCATGATACGCCAAGGTGCAGAAGGCGAATTTCGTTCAAACATTCATCGTGGTGGTTCAGCATCACTAGTCACTATTACATCTGAAGAACGTAAAACGGCATTACGTGCGGCTAATACCATGGGGCTCAATGTTTGTGGGGTTGATATATTACGCTCAGATAACGGACCGGTGGTGATGGAAGTGAATTCTTCTCCGGGACTTGAAGGTATTGAAACGGCAACCGGCAAAGATATTGCCAGAGACATCATTCGATTTATTGAAAAAACAGCAAAGAAAGGCAAAACAGGCACTAAAGGCGGGCACAAATAATTGCAAACACCATTTGAAATAGGCGGGTTTTCAATACCAGCGGGTCAGCAGCTTGCAATTCAGATTCCGATACCGAATCTTTATACGAATACATCGATGTCACTGCCGGTTAAGGTCATTCATGGCAAAAATTGCGGTCCAGTATTATTTGTTTCTGGGGCGGTCCACGGTGATGAAATCAATGGCGTGGAAATTATACGTAGACTATTGAAAACTAAATCACTGGTTAATCTCAAAGGAACATTGATTGCAATTCCGGTTGTTAATATCTTTGGGTTTATCAATCAAACTCGTTACCTACCTGACAGAAGGGATCTGAATAGATGCTTTCCCGGCTCAGTGAAAGGTTCTCTTGCGGCAAGAATGGCCAATCTGTTTCTTACTGAAATCGTTTCTAAATGTACTCACGGCATTGATCTCCACACGGGTGCACTACACAGAGATAACTTACCTCAGATTAGAGCATATCTGGATGATGAAATAACCGAGACTATGGCACATGCTTTCACCTCTCCTGTCATCCTGAATACTCAAATCGTTGAAGGTTCGTTACGAGAAGCTTCAGAAAAGCTTGGTGTGTCGGTCATTGTTTATGAAGCAGGTGAAGCGTTACGTTTTGATGAAGTTTCCATAAGAGCTGGCGTAAAAGGCGTCATTTCTGTGATGCGTGAGTTAGGAATGTTGCCAAAAGCAAAAAGAAAAAATACCAAGCTGAGCCCTCTGGTTGCAACATCAAGTGTCTGGATCAGGGCTTCGCAAAGTGGCATTTTAAGGTCAATTACCCCACTGGGTGCAAGAGTCGCAAAGAATGACATTTTAGGATTTATTTCTGATCCGTTTGGTGAAGAAGAGGAAGAAATCAGATCGGTTGATAATGGGATTATCATTGGCAAGTCCAATATACCGCTGGTCAATGAAGGAGAAGCGTTATTCCATTTAGCCCGTTTTGAAAGCACAGGCAGTGCTGCAAGTAACGTCGAGGAATTTCAACAAGAACATGCTCCGGAAACCGATACAACAATTCCTGCTGAACTACCAATCGCCTAATTAAAGTTCTAATTTGAATTAATACATATCAAAGAGCCATCTGGTTAGCATTTTAATGCTCTACTCGAATGTTCGTTTGTAAATCAGGCCAATATTAGATGTTCAAAAGTTTCCTTTTTCTATTTCTTTTCCTTTTTCTATCAGGTTGCTCGTGGTTACCTTTTGGACGTGATGATGCGACTAAAAGCACCAATGGCGAGTCTGCTAATGCGCCAATGGTAAACATTGAAATCAATGGTGTAGGTGAACTCGTTGCGGATAATGTTCGCATTCATATCGGCATTTCTAAAAAAACATGCAGTTTACCGTTTGATTTAATAAAGCGCCGTTATAAAAAAACCATGGCCGAAACCAATCTTGCATTACAAGCTTTTGGCTACTACGAGGCACAGGTATCACTCAATGTTATCGATACGCCAGGTTGTCCAACTGTCGAAATTGATATTGCACCAGGAAGGCGCATGCTTGTCAGTGCAGTAGATATTGTTATCAAAGGTGCTGCATCTGAAGATCTTGAATTTAAAAAACTGACTAGAGAACTGCCGATCAAAGCCGGTGATGTGCTAAACCATGGACAGTATACCGAAACAAAAGCGCTCATAGAATCTGTTGCGGCTGAATTAGGTTATCTTGATGGTCGTTTTACTGAATCCATATTACACATCGATATGGAAAAGTACGAAGCACGTGTTTCGCTTGAATATAAAAGTGTAGATCGTTATAAATTAGGCGACATCAATATAACGCAAGAACCCGATTTTCTTGATGAAGGTTTGATACGACGTTTTCTTGAAATTCCACTTGAGGGTGATTATAGCGCTGGGAAAGTAGTTAATATTCAAAACCGGTTGTTGGAAAGCAATTACTTCAAAAGCGTTGAAGCGCGCCCCCGTTTATCAAACCCGGAAGATCGTGCTATTCCTGTAGATGTCATCGTGCATGCTAACGAGCGGCATCATTTTGAGGCATCCGTTGGGTTTGCTACAGATGAAGGTATACGTTCTAAACTGGGATATACCGATCGCCGGTGGAATAGGCGTGGACATCGTTTAGGCGCTGAGACAAAACTGTCACAAAATGAACAAGGCTTTTCTGCTAATTATCAAATTCCGCGGCGACATCCTTCCAATGAGTGGTTACAGATTACAGCAGGATTGCGACAACAGAATGTTGATTCGTTTGATACCTTATCGGCAAAGATATCAGTTTCTGAAAACAAGCGCCGTTTCTGGGGGATTATGGAAAATCACTTTATTGCAATTTCCCGTGATGATTTTGAAATAGGTGATGAAACCGGTATTGCAAGGTTTCTTATTCCTGGTATCAGATGGAACAAAAGGGTGGTTGATGACGAGATTTTTCCCAGTCATGGTTTAGATATGAGTTTTGAAGTTCGTGGTGCCACAGACGCGCTTATTTCTGACACCAACTTTTTGAGTGGCGATCTTCATGTGCATTATCTTAAAGCATTACCCTTTGGATTTCGGTCATTTATTCGAAGTGATATAGGCGGTATGTGGGTTGACGATTTTCGCGTGCTTCCACCGTCGGAACGTTTTTTTGCTGGCGGTGACAATAGTATCCGTGGCTATGATTATCAGGATTTAGGGCCCATCAATAATACCGGTAATGTAATAGGTGGTCGTTATCTGGGCGTGGTAAGTTTTGAAATAGAAAAATATATATCAGGGAATTGGGGTGTCGCAGGATTCGTTGACACCGGTAACGCCTTTGGTGGGCCAGGTAGAAATACCGGTTTAAAAACCGGTGTTGGCCTGGGGCTACGTTGGCTTTCACCTGTTGGTCCAGTACGTGTTGACCTTGCACATCCGTTAGATGAGGACGATACCTTGCTTAAATTGCATTTAAGAATCGGTCCTGATCTGTGATGATAAAAATATTCTTTCGTTTAATCATTTTTCTGGTGTTATTTACGCTCGCCTTTAGTTTACTGTTAACCACTATTTCTGCAACAGAGACAGGATCAAAATGGTTTATTAACTGGTTGATTAAGACGAATGATATTCCATTAACAATAGAAACTATCGAAGGTCGTTTGATCGATACACTTTCTTTGCATGGATTACATTATAAAAATGAGGACGGAAACGAGATTATGCTGGGCAAGCTGGTGATCGATTGGTCGCCATCAGCGTTATCTAGTATTAAAGTACATGTTAATCGTATCGACATTGAAGATGTTACATATCGCTATACTGGTGGTGATTCGGATGAGCAGATTGAAGTACCTGAGATAACACTTCCATCAATATGGTTTGCCGTTAGTGTTGATGAACTGAATATAAAAAACACACGTGTGTTAATTGATGATGTTGAACAGAACATTCAGCATATCAATTCATCACTGATAATGAATAAAGCAGGACTGTCTTTTCAACTACAAGAATTAATCAGCGAGCAACAACATCTTAGCGGTCATGTTGCCTTAGGTAACAATAAACCGATGGTGTTAGATGCGCTAATCAACTGGAAAGGTGAATTACAACAGGAAGTTGGGCAAGCGACATTTAAAATTAAGGGTCAGCAAAACAACCTTGCTGTTGCGTTGGATATAAACTCTGTAATTCAGGGGAAAGTAAATGGCAGCGTTAATTTAAAAAACCTACCCTATCGTGCTGAGTTGAATGGCGAGCTTAGTGGGAAATTATTTGAAGCCTATTCAGAAGAATTCACTCTTGATGCACCTATCGTATTTGATCTTATTGGTGACTTGAATCAAGTATCTGGAGAGTTTAATACCCACGCAAAACTTGCTTCCGGTGACGCTTTTGCGTTTAAGCTGGAAACGAATGCTGTTATTCCGGGAGAGAAATACGACACTTTAAATGTAAACGTGAATTGGCAAACTTTTCCGGATGTGACCGAGAACTTTTTCTTGTCTTTAAAGGGACATGCTGATTTTGAATATGCAGATCAAATATTGCTTATTGATCATGATTTGGAGTTTCCGGCTGAGGTTAATCTGAAAGGCAATGTGAACTTTGCAACAGAGTCTGTCGAGCTGTCGATGCAATGGGACGAGTTTGCTATTCCCGTTTCAGATGCAGATTTATTTAATATTCATTCTGGATTGTTAAATGCTAAGGGTAAGCTAGATGCAATCGCTGTTTCTTTGGAAGCAGATTATCTTATTAGTGAGAAAAACAATGAAGATAAAAAATTGTATAACAATATTTCTGCGGAAGGCGTAGTTAATCTATTATCAAAGCGTCCTATCGTAGAACTAAATGGCACATTGAAAACTTCTCTTCCTGAGAGCATTCAGGATTACATTGAATCTGTTGGCATTATAGATTTTGTAGTTATTTCTGAAGAAGATTCTTTAAAGATTAAGGCAAATAGTGACTTTCAATCAGAACAACTTGGCCCAATCAAGCTTGATTTAATAGCACAGTGGGCAGATTCAATTTTAACGTTAGATTCACTAGGCGTTGAAGTTCTTGATGGCAAGATTAAGGCAAGTGGTGCGTTGAATATTCAGGATAAGACAAACGGGACATTTGAATTAAAAGGACATCACTTAAATATAGGCGTGATCAATCCAGATCTGTTTAGTCAATTAGATCTGAACGCCAATGTTATTCTTTCTGAAACAGCAAAAGGGTTGTCTACAGAAATAGATATGACGTCGCTTTCTGGAAAATGGCGTGGTTTTCCGTTAACCGGTTCTGCACAGTTTGCTTATATAGATGATGTTGCCAGGATTGAAAAACTTAATCTTAACTCGGGCAATAATTCGATTGACCTAAACTTAAATATGGATGAATTGTTAAGTGGTTTTGTTGAACTGTCTATCTTGGATTTATCACTATTCTCATCAGAACTTGGCGGAGAAATTAAAGGTCGCATGAAGATCAGTGGCAACATTGATACGCCGAATATTGAAGGGAAGTTAAGTGGAAAGGATATTTATGTTAATGATATTAGACTAGCGGCGATTAGTGCAGATTCTAAAATAGATCTGCGCCCACAACAGCATTCGACTATGAAGCTACAGTTAACGTCATTGAGTTATCAGAATTATGTTTTTAATGAAGTTCTGATAAACGGGCAGGGTCTGACAGAATCACACAAGATTGATATAACGGCTTCCGGTCCTGAATTAAATGTTAATACGGTTATCGATGCTGGTCTGAATAACAAACTTTGGTCAGGCAAGTTTATGCAACTCGACGTCTCCAACAAAGATGTCGGATTATGGCAGTTGTCCAGTCCATCAAGTTATATATGGCAAGTTCAGGATAATGTTTTTGATTTAAATAAAACCTGTTTGTCTCAAAACGAAGCTTATCTCTGTATCGACATAGCAGGTAAGTCGAGTAATGATGTCAGTGGTGAGGTTGAAATTAATCATCTGCCGTTAGTGTTTGTCGAACCGCTACTGCCGGAAGAATTATTATTAGAAGGTGAGGTAACCGGTAATATAACATTTAAGTTGATCGATAATAACTGGGCATTAAGGGCGGGACTGGATGGTGTTGATACCAAAATCGGAACAGCTTATGAGGATGAACCTGAGTATCTGGATGTCGATGTTGCTTCAATCAAATTAGACACCGGTAAGCTTAATCGTGAACTGGATATCAGGTTAAGGTCGAAAGATTATTTCGATCTCTCAGTGGCAGGGTCAATGATGAATACCGGTGAACGTCCATTGCAAGGCAAATTCGATCTGGTACTTGAAGAGATTGACTGGTTGCAAAAGTTTGAACCGGCATTAACCGGTTCGCATGGAAAATTTCAGGTGAACATAACAGCAGCTGGTACGCTAGATCGTCCCGATATAGAGGGAACGTTTTCCTTGCAGGATGGTTTATTGAGTGTGTTACCGATTGGTTTAATACTCGACAGTATCAATGGACAGGTTCAATCGGGTGACGTAAGTAACCAGATTCGGATAAATTCGATCATCGCCAGTAAAACTAAACAATTGTCCGTAAATGGGCATGTAAGCCTGTTGCCTGAAAAGGCGTATCCGTATGAGTTTGATATTAGCGGTGAAGATTTTCCCGTTGTTCGTACTGCAGATGTCACGATGGATATTTCACCGGAAGTAAAATTATATGGCACACATGATTTACATTATATAAGAGGACAGTTGACCGTTCCATTACTGGACATGTTGATAAGCTCAATACCTGAATCAGCTGTTACGGTATCTCCTGATGTTGCTCTCATACAATCGAAACAGCCGGGGGCAGTTCAGGTTGCAAACGGTAATGGCGGTAATGATTTCGTAAAGAATCATATTGATCTCGATCTGAATGTATTTCTAAAACCCGATATTCATATTGAAGGACTGGGTCTGGATACTCGTTTAACAGGTGATATAAAAATCACCAAACCGGTAGGACTCTATCAGCCACGTGGTGAAGGGCAAGTAACGCTTATTGATGGCAGTTATCGTGCTTACGGTCAAAATCTTGAAATCGAAAGTGGCAGATTATTATTTGCCGGGCCGTTGGATAATCCGGGCATTAGTCTTCGTGCCTATCGACCTAAATTACCTGTCAAGCCAGGGGTGAAAATTAGCGGTGATGTGCGACAACCGAAACTGAATTTGTTTTCAGTACCAGCTCAATCTGAAGCAGATACACTATCGTACATTATTACTGGACGACCGATCTCGGGGGCGTCTGGAGGTGAAGCGAGTTTACTTGCACAGGCAGCACTTTCATTAGGAAAAAATGAGTCATCAATTCTAACTAACCAGATTAGAGATATGTTTAATCTGGATGATTTTTCAGTGGGAGGGGGTGACTCTGTAGATAGTACGTCGCTTAGTGCTAGTAAACGTCTGTCTCCCAATTTAACCTTTCGTTCATCATTCAACCCTTTCGACCAACTCTGGTCATTCCTGTTGAATTATAAATTAACAGATAACTGGAGTGTGCAGACAGAAAGTGGTGTAACGCAGGGCGCTGATATTATTTACTCTATAGAGTCGAATTCGTTTCAAGATATGTATGATCGGTTTTGGGAACTTGTTAAATTCCAGGATCAATAGTTCAAATACTCAGAAATAAAAATAATAAAAATAATAAATTTAATAATTAAATATTTTTATTTAATACAATCGGTTCAGTCATCTTGTTTTTACGAATTCTAATATTCAATATCTCTACACCAACAGAGAAAGCCATCGCAAAATAGATATACCCCTTTGGAACATGAACATCAAATCCCTCAATCATCAGTGTTACGCCAATTAATAAAAGAAAAGACAATGCTAATATTTTAAAAGTAGGATGCATATCGATAAATTCACCAATTGGTTTTGCAGCAAACATCATCACTATTACTGATGAAATAATTGCGATTACCATGATCGAGACATGATCGACAAGACCAACTGCTGTAATTACAGAATCCAGAGAAAAAACAACATCTAAAATCGCTATTTGAGCGAGCACCATAAGAAAACCACTCGCATAATTGTTTGGCTCTGTGCTTTCAATAATCTCTAAACTATTATGGATTTCATGTGTAGATTTTATCAAAAGAAAGAGTCCACCCAGTATCAATATGAAATCCCGACCTGAAATCTCTTCTTCGAGAATTGTAAACCAGGGTTCAATTAACCCCATTACCCATACAAGGCTAAATAGTAATGCAAGCCTGGTGAGCATAGCTAACACCAATCCAATCTGTCTTGCTTGATTTCTTTGTTGCTCAGGTAAACGCCCAACTAATATCGATATAAAAATAATATTGTCAATTCCTAAGACTATTTCAAGCGCCATTAACGTGCCTAATGCTACCCAGTATTCCGGACTTGCAACCCACTCAAACATGTTTATCTCATCATCAAGCTAATATTATTTATAAATGCACAAATACCTAGATACAATAATAACAAAAGGTATTACTATGTAATCAATCGATAGCTTACACACTTAATATTAAACATAAACATAAAGATTATTTATTTAATGTCTCTGTGGATCTTGTATACGGAATAATCTTGTTATTTTACAGATGGCATAGCGATCGGGACATTTCAGTTGTTTTTTTCAACGTGGAGCCTGCTCTCAAACACTGAGATAACGGGGAATTATCTGGGGTTAATTTCTGATGTGTTAACGCTGTATGTATTGGTTGAATTATCGAGGTCATTAATAGAATATTTTAATACACGAAAATTTCGTCTTACATTCATCCTGGATGCTGCAATTGTTTTTATTATCAGAGAAGTATTGATTGGTATTTTTAAGCATGAAAATCAACCTGATTCCATGTATGCATATACAATATTAATATTGGTGTTAGGCATACTTCGCATAAGTTCTATCGTTGTGCACCAGAGAGAACAGAACACAAAAACCGAACAAGGATAAAGAATAAATATTAAAAGGCGAAGTTAAGCGACATGTTCTCTATATAACATAGTTGCTAAGTTGTCATCTACGTGAAGGACAATATGAATACGGAACAACTTGAAATAAAGTTTAATCAGCTAATAAATAAAGTTCTCGAACTTTCAGTGAGTTCAGAGTTCTATACACAATGCGGGATGATAATCCTTGCCATTTTCATTGCGTTTCTTTTAGCAAAGACATTAAAAACATATACCCCCATACTCAATAAAAAGCCTGTAGCAGGACCTCTCTTTGCAGTAAGAAAAAATATTTATGCGATGGGAAATTTATTATTTCCACTCTTCTGTATTCTTGCTCTGGAAGTACTCTCAGATTTAAGTGGAATGCTTGTTCAGCAAAGCTGGCTTTTATTAATCGCGGAAAGTCTGGCGGTAGTATTTTTGTTGTACACAATAATCTCCCGCTTCATTAAAAAACGCTTGGTCAGAGCATTCTTTAAATGGATCATCATTCCTATCGCACTATTGCAGGTATTCGGATTTCTGGATGAGGTGACGACTTATCTAGATACCATTAAGATGGAAGTCGGTAATATCCGAATCTCTGCTTACGGAGTAATGCGATTACTGGTCTTCGGGGTTATTCTGTTCTGGCTAGGACGTATCTCAAGTAATATAGGCAAGCAAATCATCCGCAACCAGGAAGATCTGGACCTAGGCACTAGAGAAGTTTTTGCCAAGTTATTCCAGGTCACTCTGTTTCTTGTCATTTTCATTTTATTGTTACAACTGATTGGGATTAATTTTACTGCGCTTGCGGTTTTCGGTGGCGCATTAGGTGTAGGGCTTGGCTTTGGATTGCAGTCGATCGCATCTAATTTTATATCTGGAATAATTATTCTTCTGGATCGATCTATCACGGTTGGTGACTATATTGAATTAGAAGATGGCCGTACGGGAATGATACGTGAACTCAATATGCGCTCCGCTATTTTGGAAACCTTTGATGGTAAAGACATCATGGTGCCAAATGAACAATTTATCACTACCAACTTTGTCAATTGGACACATAAAAACAATAAACAAAGGTATCCACTAGAATTCTCAGTCGCATATAACACTGATCTGAATAAACTATTTAAGATTGTAAGAGAAGTAGTCGCCAGCCACCCTCAAGTGTTGAGCGGTGATGATGTGCCTATAGAAGAAAGGCCAGATGCTGAAATAATGAACTTTGGTGATTCGGGTATTAATATTTTGGTTGAGTTCTGGATGGAAGACATCGACGACGGTAAAAATAAAGTAGGTGCTGATCTGCTACATATGATTTGGAATGCGCTTAAAGAAAACAATATTGAAATACCTTATCCACAGCGTGAAGTAAAAATACTTAATCCTAAAGATTAGACTTCGTGCGAAATGACTCGCCATATGGCTATTTTATAATGAGGCAATAATTATGTTTGACGATTGGCAGAAAGCAATTGAAAAATATCTCGTGCTTTTTGGTGATAATATTATTATTCAAGCAATAATACTAATCATATGTTCCTGGATTATTGCTATTGTTGTCGATCGTGTGGTTATTGCAAAGGCAAGAAAAATAGCAGCCAACACTGAATCAGACCTCGATGATCTAATTATTGAATTTTTGCACCGTCCATTATTCTTTACAATATTACTGATCGGTGTAGCCAGTTCTACGCTACTTTTAAAACTGTCAGATAATATTCAGTCCATTATTTTTTCTGTGCTATTCACTATCGCAATAATTGTTTGGACTCAATTTTTATTACGCATATCAAAATTAGGGCTCAGAAAGTTTTCTGAGAACCCTAAAAGATTTGATGTGTTAAATTCTAAAACACTGCCTTTGTTTGAAAATATAGCTTTCCTTCTTATTATTGGTATTGCTGTCTATTACATCTTCATTAATTGGAATATAGATATGACAGCCTGGTTAGCATCTGCTGGCATTATTGGTATTGCAGTTGGTTTTGCGGCAAAAGATACGCTGGCTAATTTATTCTCCGGGGTTTTTATTATGGCAGATGCCCCTTATAAAATTGGCGACTTTGTAGTGCTTGATAGTGGCGAGCGTGGAGAAGTTACAAAGATTGGTATTCGTAGTACTCGTATATTAACTCGAGATGACATTGAAATTACTGTGCCAAATTCAGTGATGGGCAATACTAAAATTATCAATGAATCTGGTGGTCGCCATGAAAAACATCGAATCAGGGTTCAAGTTGGTGTTGCCTACGGTACTGATATTGATCTAGTACGAGAAATACTGATGCAAATCGGTATAAACGAAGAACTCACCTGTAGCGATCCTGAACCCCGAGTACGCTTTAGAACTTTTGGCACATCTGGTCTGGATTTTGAATTGTTATGCTGGATTCATCAACCAGTAATGCGCGGTCAGATTCTGGATCGTTTAAACAGTGCGGTATATAAAGCGTTTATAAAGGAAGGTATTGAAATACCTTATTCGAAGCATGATGTTTATATAAAAGCAATGCCGTCAAAATGATTTACACGTTTGCCGAACACTTACCAGAATTTGAGAGAGAGTATTACTTGACATTAAAATGAGCCCCATAACAATCACATGCACTCAGACAGTAAGATCAAATGTCCTGATTTTCTATTATTTTTGATCAGGTATATTCAATTATTTTTCTCCAGTCTTACCTGAATAAGAAAAAATCAACGGGTCAGGCCGATCAATGACTCGTATCATCGAGGCATTAGTACGGTCGCACTGACTTCCTCGGTAACTGTTCCTGACGTTACTCTACCTCCTACTTCCATGTAGTCGTGTCATCGCGACAGTAGTACTTCCTGTACGTCGTCCTGTACAAAACCACGACTTTTCTTTAAATAAAAATAATTGCGTGATATTAGCCTGTAAAACACTCGGCGACGCCCAGTGTATTTCCTGAACGAATAACTTCATATTTATTTTTGAAGGCGTTATCAATAGCGCGAAGTGACGCAGAAGTATTTTCTTTGCGGTAACGGGCAATATGTCTTGGACCACCGTTATACATGGCATAGCTTGAACTTGGCAGGTTATCCATACCACCTTCTTGCAGGTGTTCACCTTTTTTAATGGCGTAATCAACAAAATAATGATGCAGGATTTCACTGCCCGCGCGCGCGTTATAACCTATATTGTTCAATAAACTGTCGACATCATAAAAACCACGCCATACGTGTTTGTTGACTTGCATGGTTCCAATTGAGCCGACGGGTGAACTAATGGTTTGTATACCATCTTTGCTATTTATAAATTGTCGCCAACAGCTTTCCTGCCACGCAGTCGCCAATACCATATCGCGATAGACAGTCTCATATTCTTTATTTAGCTTTTTTTCCAAGATGATCGAATTGGCGACATCAATGAGCAACACTTTCATCAATGGCAAGTAGGTATCGATATTTTTTAATGTTGGTATTGTGCTGTTCAGTTTATCGACAACTAATTTATAAGCTTCAGGTGAGAAAGTAATCGACGTTGTAAAAGCTAAAAACAATCCGGAAATTAGTCCTGCGTAATGAGTGCTTGAATTGGATGTAGACTCATTAAACAACAGCGGATCAATGCTTAAGGTTTCCTCAAAATCAAACAGGCTACGCAGTTCTGCATCAACCGCATCATCATAAAGCAAGAGATCACGTGGATAAGTTGGCGCTATGATACGTGCCAAGCGACGTAAGGCATCGGCAGTAATCGTAAAACCGGTTGCTGTGCCTAATGATTCAATCGCAACCAGCGCATCGGCAGCGGATATAAAACTCAGGTAGTTTAGCGTAGTCGCAGTCGGTAATGATTCACTAATTGTTTGCAGTTCAGGTGACAATTGTTCCCATGTATTTACAAATAATTGTGGCACAGGATCTTCATCCTCATCCTCTATTGAATTAAGGACATTATAAATATCGTGTCTGGCATCGAGTAGCACGTCGAACAAAGCTGAACGGCTATCACGAACTTCTGTAGCCAGTCCGGATAATTTAATAACGAAAGTCAAAAAGGCATCCCAGCGTTGCCAAGCTTCGGTAAAACGATCCAGCTCCTCGTCTGACAAAGCCGATGCGACCTCGTTGTTAAAGCTGTTTACTGAATTTTCAGGAACGTCAAAGCGGATAACGAGTTCAATGCGGTCATCTATGATGCCAATTTCTTTAATGGCAACAGAATCATTAATTTGTCGAACATTGGTATGACCATCGGGAAATACTTGCGCCAGAATATTTTTCATATCATTGATTAACGGCCGGATGTTGATTTGCAAGCGACTGAAGCGGGGATTGATATAGGTTTTGCTCCACTCCCAGATTGTGCCGACGAATCCTTTAGATTCACCATCATCTGAATAAACTTTAGTGTCAGTGATATCAAAAACCACGGTATCAGATGATACCAGCACCGGTTTTTGAAATATCTCGATATAACCTTGCCAACTAATCAGGGAAAAACAACGATTGCCTAAAACCGTTCCAATGCGTGCAATCGCCTTAGTATGAGTGGCGATCTGTTCGTCCTTGATAGTTAGTTTGGGATCATAAAGCGTCAGGTTATTGCAATATTTACCGTCGTCCCAGACACGAGCCTTATTGTTTTCTTCAGTGTAAACCTGTTCACTTAAGGCCTTTTGCAGGAAGCCTTCTTTTAAACGAACCGGAACATTAAGCTCTTTTGCAATTAAATGATTTGAAAAAATAAGTAGGCATAATGATAAATAAACTTTTGCCAGAAGCGAGAAACGAAATTTCATATGTTTAATTCAGAGCCGATTAGCATGTTAGTCAATTACAAAAATAATAGGGAAATAATAGGGGACAGGCCACGTTTTTGTTACTTTAAACATTATCGCTCCTGGTCTTTTATCTTTGTTGCAAAATTTAATTTAGTCAAAGTCAGAAAACATGCAGATGAAATCCCCGCTGATCCAAATATCATACACATCACCATGATTTGATATCTCACCGCAATATGCGGTGAAACTCCAGATAATATTTGTCCGGTCATCATGCCGGGTAAAGATACCAGTCCGACTGCAAATAGCATATTGATCGTCGGAATAAGTGAAGCATGCAGAGCAGTATGTCGGGCGTCTATCGGGGACACACCATTTGCGATTTCTGATTCATAACGTTCCGCAGCCAGACTCACCGAATTCATGGAATTCGCGAATATCATGCCGGCCAGCGGGATCATGTAATGCGGTAGGAACCATGGTTGTAATTCCAGCACGGTCTGGGTAACTAGCCATAAGGTACAGACCCCACTAATAGAAATCGATATAAAAGCGTTCAGGTAATCACTTGATTTTTTTTGATTAATTGGCCGGACTGCGATCCAGCTGGAAGCAAGCAACATGACTGCAAGAATAAGGACCACGACCCATGCATTATCAGTTTCAAAGATGTATACCAAGGCATAACCTATCAAAAGTAACTGGATCAGCATCCTGATAACAGCATAAATCGTCGTTCGTACGTCCAGAGACCACCAATATAAGATACCGATAACGATGAGGACCGGTACAAAGGTCCATGCTAGATTTGGAATGGGAATCAATTCGACTACGTTATTCATTTTCTGTTTCCTTAAATCGGTGAGAGAATTCGGGTGTCAGAATACTTGGATGATAAAAATAGGGTAGTGATATTTATTTCTCGCGCCGATGACGCCAGACGATAGAATAAACAACAAGATTTATCACAATGACAATAACACCGAACATGATTTGAATACCTGTTGTTAGTCCCGATGGGGAAATAATCGGCATTAAATAATGCTGTATAAAACTGCTTTCATAATAATTGGCATTGCCAAGTTCACGATAATAATTCTCAAGGTAGGTCAGTGGGCAAATCCAGCCGAAAAATTCAATTAATACGCCCCATATAGCACACGGAATATGGAGCCACATAACTTTATGCCACTTCAATACAATTAAACCACCAAATATGACAAAAACAATAAATAATGCGTGAATGAAAAGAACAAAGTCGGCTAAAAATAAA
>JBLHKO010000049.1:0-16332 GCA_047620145.1 Gammaproteobacteria bacterium
TTGATCAAAAACTATGGCTTCTTCACGAAAACTTGTCATCTACGCCGCTCTTGCAGGAAATGCGTTAATCGCAATCATGAAGTTCATTGCTGCTTCTATCACTGGTAGTTCAGCAATGTTCTCCGAAGGCATCCATTCAGTCGTTGATACTGGCAACCAGATATTACTTTTGTATGGACTGAAACAAGCTAAAAAACCTGCGGATGATCGCTTTCCATTCGGACATGGAAAAGAGATCTATTTCTGGAGTTTTATCGTTGCCATTATGATCTTCGCCGTTGGCGCAGGTATTTCAATTTATGAAGGCATCCATCGTTTATTGGAGCCAGCACCCATAAAAAACATCATGATCAACTACATTGTACTTGTGCTTGCCATGATTTTTGAAGGTGCCGCCTGGTTTTTTGCCTTAAAAGAATTCAAAAAAGCTAAAGGCAAATGGGGATATTTCGAAGCAGTGCAACGCGGGAAGGATCCTTCGATGTTTGTTGTCCTGTTTGAAGACTCTGCTGCGATGTTAGGTTTACTGGTGGCGCTGCTTACCACCATCTTCACCCAGATTACGGGGAATCTATATCTGGATGGTATCGCCTCAATCATTATTGGTTTTATTCTGGCCGTTACTGCCATGTGGCTGGCGTTTGAAACCAAGAGTTTACTTATCGGGGAAAGTGCAAACATTTATGTTGTTAACGGTATCAAAAAGCTCTCTCAATCCTACGAAAATATAGAACACGTCAACGAAGTATTAACCATACATATGGGGCCTGAATTTATTCTGGTAAATATCAGTGTTGAATTTAATGATGCTACAACTGCCACAGAAATTGAAGATACCATTTCACAGCTTGATGCCGCGATTAAGAATGAATTTGAAAATGTGCAAAGAGTATTTGTCGAAACAGAAGCAAGAATGAATCATCAATCTTAAAATCTTGATTTTTTATATAAGCAACAAGATTTTAAAAGGTTATTCCAGTGAAAGACAAAGAATTGCTCGAACTTGATGAGGCGCATGTCTGGCACCCCTATAGTGCCATGTCTAATGACCTGAGTTCAGGATCTCCTGTTTATCCTGTAGCGTCTGCTGACGGTGTACGTTTAAAGTTAACCGATGGTCGAGAATTGATAGACGGCATGTCTTCTTGGTGGTGTGCGATTCATGGTTATAACCATCCTGAAATGAATCGTGCGCTTGAGGCACAATTACAAAAGATGTCTCATGTGATGTTTGGTGGACTGACACACCAACCTGCAGTCGAACTCGCTACGCAGCTGGTTGCGCTTACACCTGAGTCATTACAATCCGTTTTCTTTTCTGATTCTGGTTCTGTGTCTGTTGAAGTCGCCATGAAAATGGCGATTCAATATTGGCTTGCAAAAGGACATTCCGCCAAGAAACACTTTTTAACCATTCGCAATGGCTATCACGGCGATACATTTGGCGCCATGTCGGTGTCTGACCCTATTACCGGTATGCATTCCATGTTTCAGGAGTCATTAACACAACAATACTTTGTGGACGCTCCGAGCTGTCGCTTTGGTAAGCCCTGTAGTGATGAAGATATCACCGAATTTGAACAAACACTCAGATCTGAAAAAGATCATATCGCCGCGGTCATTATGGAACCGATTGTTCAGGGGGCAGGGGGCATGCGTTTTTATTCTGCGGAATATTTAAAACGTGTCCGTGAGCTTTGTAATTTTTATGATGTACTTTTGATCCTTGATGAAATCGCTACCGGTTTTGGCCGCACAGGTAAATTATTTGCCTGTGATCACGCTGAGGTCACACCAGACATCATGTGTGTTGGCAAAGCACTCACCGGCGGATATATGAGTTTGGCGGCGACACTCACAACGAAAGATGTGAGTGATACAATTAACCGAGGTGAACCCGGGATATTTATGCATGGCCCGACATTCATGGCGAATCCCCTCGCATGTACTGCGGCTTTAACCAGTCTCAAAATATTATTAGCTTCTTCCTGGCAATCTAAAATATCAAGAATTGAAAAACAGTTGATTGGAGGGTTGGAACCTTGTCAGGCTATTAATGGAGTGAAAGAGGTTCGCGTCTTGGGTGCTATTGGTGTGGTGGAACTCAATACTCCGGTCGATATGAGCATTGTTCAGCCGCTATTTGTCGATGCCGGCGTTTGGATCAGACCATTTGGAAAGCTCGTCTACCTCATGCCACCGTTTATTATTCAAAATCAAGATCTGGAAAAATTAACGTCAACTGTGGTTGATGTTATCTCAAACCTGTCATCTTGATTCTGAATATTTTCGGTGACCATCAACTTTTTACCCCGACATTTGGCAACACCATTAAGCCATTGCAGTTGCCTCATAAGTCGGAAAATCAGCTAATCCATCCTCTCTTGGTGTCCACCATAGTTCTACATCTGCCTCAGGTGCTAAGGGCCAATCATTTCTAAAACGATCTACCAAATCCGGATTACTGATATAAGGTCGTCCAAAGGCGATAAGGTCCGCATTGCCACCCGCAATGGCTTGTTCCCCGGTCTCTTGTGTATAACCACAATTGCCCATTAACGGACCATCAAAGACCTGTCGAAATTCACCCAGCGTCATTGGCTCACCCTGTTCATGAAAACCGAATGCCAGACCATCCATGACATGTAGGTAGGCCAGGCCATACTGGTTTAACTGTTGCGCGACATAGGTAAAGGACTCTCGATAATCTACTGAACCCATGTCATTAAACACGCCATTAGGAGCAAGTCGAACGCCGACCCGTTCTGCTGGTATTTCTTGAATAACGGCTTGAACCACTTCATCTAACATACGATATCTTTTTTCGATACTGCCACCGTATTCATCCGTACGCTGATTGGTCCGCGACTGCAAAAACTGATCGAGTAGATAACCGTTCGCACTGTGTATCTCAACACCATCAAAGCCGGCTTGCACCGCACGCTTCGCTGCATTCTTGTAGTCCAGTACCGTTTGCTTAATCTCATCTATGGTGAGTGCTTGTGGGGTTTCGTAGTCTTCCTTACCATTTGGCGTATGAATCTCATCGCCATTCAGTTTAATAGTAGAAGCTGAAACAGGTAGTGCACCATTATGAAAACTACTATGTGATGCACGACCACAATGCCATAACTGTAGAAATATAAGGCCACCTTCAGCATGAACCGCATCAACAACCCGTTTCCAGCCCTGCATTTGCTCATCGTTATACATGCCTGGTGAATCGACCCAGCCAATACCAATCTTCGACACCACCGTCGCTTCGGAAATAACCAAGCCTGCCGAAGCACGCTGCCGATAATACTCAGCCATCAGTTCATTCGGGATTCGATCTTTACCTGCCCGCGCACGCGTTAACGGAGCCAGCACAACACGATTTTCTAATTGTAATGATTCATTTAAAGAAAATGAATTTAACAAGGGACTATCTTTACTCATGAGAAAATTTCCTTCTTAACAATTTTTTGAATGTATAGCAGTAACAAAATTCAATATGATCTCTATAGGTATACGGCGCTTCAAATACTCGATCTTAAACAGTTACCACGATCTTGCCTTTCTGCTGGTTAGATTCCATAAAGCGATGTGCCTCTACAATCTCGTCCAGACTAAAGCGATGCTCATCAATGATCGGTTTTAAATCTCCAGACTGGAGTAGATTAAAGACATATTCTCTGGCACGCTTACATAGCTCAGGAGATTGTGTAATTTCAAACAAGGTATAACCTCGAACAGTCAAGCCCTTTGCTAGTGCGGGAAACAAGGGAAAGGGTGTTGGATCTGGAGATAAACCACCATATTCATAGATGGTCGCACGCGGAGCTGCTGCTGCTGCAAGATCAAGTAGTGTAGGTCCGCCCACAGGATCAAAAATTAAATTTGCCCCTGTGCCAGATGTAATCTCCATCACCCTTTCTGCTAGATCTTCTTCATCAGTCACGATTACGTGATCAGCGCCCGCATCAAGGAGAAATGATTTTTTGTCTGCGCCGCGTGTAGTCGCAATCGCCAATCCACCGGCTGCCTTTGTAAGCTGAATTGCAGCTAAACCAACACTACTACTAGCTGCGGTTATCAATACAACATCATCTTTTTTCACTTTTCCATATTCAATCAAAGCGCCATATGCAGTGATGTACTGCATCCAGATAGCTGCACCCTCAGACGCAGATAACTGATCGGGATAATGCGCCACCGCAGTCAGAGGTAAGATTGCTGATTCACCATAGACACCATAATCAACCATTGAGAAAGATGGAATGCTGCTCACACGATCCCCAACGTTAAAACCTGTCACGCCAGTTCCAACCGCGTCAATAATTCCCGCTGCTTCATAGCCCAGTTGAGAAGGTAATTTCGGAGTTTCTAAATATTGTCCATATCGGAAGGCTACTTCAGCACGGTTCAGTCCAAGCGCCTCAACCTTAATGCGAACCTCAGATTCCCCCGGCTCTGCTAGTGGTAATTCCTCAAGTTTAAGAACATCGGCACTACCTACTTCATGAAAACGAACGATCCTGGGCATTAGAAATAACTCCTATTAATTAGTCTGATAGCTTCTGGTAATTCATATGCTCGTTTGTTTTTAAACGAGCAATATTTTTATACTGCGCTAACAACAACTGAAATAACAATTACTATTTTAAGTCCTGCTATTTTTTATCTGTTGCACATCACGAGTTGGGAAACTATAATCTACATAGTTTATTTAGTAAACTAGGTACCTATAAGTGACTACGAAGGATTCTTAATGAGTAATTTAAAAGCCGATGTTTTTGCAGCAAAATGTCAATCTAGAGAAGTGCTTGTTTTAATTAGCGAAAAATGGGTTTGCCTTATTGTTTGTGCGTTAAGCACACATAAGGTTTTACGTTTTGGCGAACTCAAGCGACTCTGTGAAGGCGTGTCACAAAAAATGCTGACTCAAACATTACGAAAACTGGAACGAGATGGTTTAGTGATTCGAACAATTTATGCCGAAAAATTACCGCTAAAAGTTGAATATCAACTCAGCCCATTAGGAAAAAATTTGGTCCCTGTAATCCAGCAAGTAAAGTCATGGGCTGAGACAAATATGGATAAAATTAATAAGCATAGGATGACATTTGAGAAAAAAAGTAATGCAGCATGATGTGACTCTAGGCTGCATTCTCTATTTACCAATATAGCTAATTAGTGTCTCAGTACACCTGCCTGGACACTAATCAGATCATCAAACTTTTTAATCAGATTTAATAAGCTGCCTGTCGATGGGTCATTCTCATGTAGGCATTCCTGTGCATAGACATAAATACTGCTTTTAGCCGGCAATGGGTGTGTTTCTTCTAAAGTAGTTTTCATCCGTGGCAGAAAAATCCATTGCAGCCATTGCTCGAACGCCAGCGTATCCATACAGAAAGGTTGTTTACTGGCTAGAGCGCTGCTGTCTGGGCTGATTTCATCCCATTTACCATTAATTCTGAGGTTCGCCTCTACCTCAAGTATGATGTCTGCGATGCGATTCTGAATATCATGCATTGCTAGAATTATACTTTTCTATTGATTTGATTCAACAATGCAGACTTTGCTCATTCGACAAGGATTACCCCTCTAAAGTCACATTTAAGGCAAAAATGACCAATTTGGCCTTAAAATGATACTGTATAAACATCCCTTTTCAGTGCCAATGAGTGGTGTTGTGTCGCCATTTTGGTTTATAATCTCGCGCTTTTTGGCACAGAATGATCTGTGCTCGTTTGAGTGGTGTATAACAGGTGTCTACCCCCAGCAATGCGGTCGGCTAGAACATGTTTTTCAAAACGCTGATCGATTCATTATTAACGTAACTGACTAGAGTAGAAATAAAATGGCTGATTTATCCAAATATAGAAACATTGGCATCTTCGCCCATGTCGATGCTGGCAAGACCACCACCACGGAACGTATTTTAAAGCTGACCGGTAAAATTCATAAAACCGGTGAAGTACATGATGGAGAAACTACCACTGACTTCATGGAACAAGAACGGGAACGCGGAATTACCATTCAGTCTGCTGCAACCAGTTGTGAATGGAATGGGCACCGCCTGAACATTATCGATACTCCTGGACACGTTGATTTCACGATTGAAGTATACCGCTCATTAAAAGTACTTGATGGTGGTATTGGTGTGTTTTGTGGCTCTGGCGGTGTTGAACCACAATCTGAAACCAACTGGCGTTATGCTAACGATTCTGAAGTCTCTCGTATTATCTTTGTCAATAAACTCGATCGTACAGGTGCTGATTTCTTTCGTGTGGTTAAACAAGTCGAAGAAGTTCTTGGCGCAAAGCCACTGGTCATGGTTTTACCCATCGGGATTGAAGAAAAATTCACAGGTGTTGTCGATCTACTGACACGTAAGGCATGGGTTTGGGAAGGCGCAGGTGATGCAGCTAATTATAAAATCGAAGAACCACCTGCGGATATGGCAGATGCCATTGAAGAATGGCGCGAGAAATTAGTTGAAACTGCGATCGATCAAGATGATGAGGTTATGGGCCGATATCTTGATGGCGAAGAACCAACCATTGATGAACTTAAAGCGTGTATCCGTAAAGGTACCATTTCACTGGATTTCTTCCCCACCTACTGTGGTTCTGCTTTTAAAGATAAAGGCATCCAGTTAATTCTTGATGCGGCTGTCGATTACCTACCGAATCCAACCGAAGTTAAGCCCCAGCCAGAAGTTGATCTGGAAGGTAATGAAACCGGAAAATTCGCTATTGTAGATCCAGACATGCCACTGCGTGCATTAGCATTTAAGATTATGGATGACCGCTTTGGCGCACTCACCTTTATCCGTATTTACTCAGGTAAATTGGGTAAAGGCACGAACGTACTCAATACCTTTACAGGAAAAACCGAGCGTATTGGTCGCCTGGTTGAAATGCATGCTAATGATCGGATTGAACTTGATCACGCACAGGCTGGTGATATCGTTGCCATTGTCGGCATGAAGAATGTACAAACAGGGCATACTTTATGTGATCCTGATAAGCCTGCAACACTGGAACCGATGGTTTTTCCTGATCCAGTTATCTCGATTGCCGCAACACCCAATGACAAAGCTGCGTCAGAAAAACTCGGTATCGCCTTGGGCAAAATGATTAGAGAAGATCCATCATTCCGCGTTGAAACTGATATAGACAGTGGAGAAATCATCCTTAAAGGCATGGGTGAATTACATCTTGATATCAAGGTGGATATCCTCAGACGAACACATGGCATTGATGTCACCGTCGGTAAGCCTCAGGTGGCCTATCGCGAAACCGTCACCAAAAAAGTTGAAGATAGTTACACCCATAAAAAACAATCAGGTGGTTCAGGTCAATACGGTAAGATTGATTACATTGTTGAGCCGGGTGAATCAGGCAGTGGTTATATTTTCGAATCTAAGGTCACGGGTGGTAACGTCCCGCGCGAATTCTGGCCAGCAGTCGAAGGTGGGTTCAGAAAGAATATGGTCAAAGGTGTGTTAGCCGGCTTTCCATGTCTTGATTTTAAAGTAACGCTGTTGGATGGCGCTTTCCACGCAGTTGACTCTTCAGCGATTGCGTTTGAACTGGCTGCAAATGGTGCATATAGACAAACAATGCCTAAAGCAGGCCCACAGCTGATGGAACCGATTATGAAAGTGGATGTTTTCACTCCTGATGATCATGTCGGTGATGTCATTGGCGATCTGAATCGTCGACGCGGTATGATTAAATCTCAGGATGCTGGCCCAACAGGCGTACGTATCAAGGCAGAATGTCCACTAAGCGAGATGTTTGGTTACATTGGCACCCTACGTACATTGACATCAGGTCGAGGACAGTTTTCTATGGAATTTCTACATTACATGCCATGTCCTAAGAATGTTGCTGAAGAAGTCATCGCAGAAACAAAGGCACGAGAAGAAGCAAAAGCAAAAGCAAAATAAGTCTTCATTGTTAGTTTAAGAAAAGGCCAGAGTAATCTGGCCTTTTTTATGTCCGTAGTTTCTTTAGTGTTAAATACACTCAAACTATATTCAGCTGCCATATACGAGCTCAAACCCTAATCAGGGTCACTGCTAAATCAAAATCATCAAAATGCTATTGACTTTAGCCTAATATTCTGGAAAATGGCAATATTGTAGACAATATATGTTAATTACTCAGCATTATACGTGTAATATCTCTGTTAGATGACTTAATTGTCGACAATAGTAATAAAATGAGAATCACGGTCACCAATGGAATTAAATTAACGTAGTCCCCCCACTAAATATCTTATATTAATTAGGAGAATAATCTCATGCCCATACCCGAAGGATATAGCATCCCTATCACTGCACCTCTTTATGAGGGCCCGACGTATAAATACACCCATACCAATACAATTTTATGCGTTTTCCGTACAACGAAAGCAGTCATGGAACAAGTTGTGCCTAAACCCCTTATCTATAATTCAGACCTTTATATCTACGCATGGGTTAACCACTTACCACGTACCACCGGATTTTGTCATTATCGGGAAATGTTCTTGACCATCCCGGTCGAGTATCCTGGTAAAGATGGCATGGTTGCTGGTAACTATAATGCCCATCTTTATCTAGACAATGACAGCCCGATTGCGGCTGGTCGTGAGATCTATGGTTATCCTAAGAAGCTTGCCCGCGTTCATTTTACTGAACAAGAAGATGTCTTGACGCGTTCTGTGGAACGAGGCGGTCATGAAATCTTTAAAGTTTCTATTAGTCCTAGACAATCTCTTTCAACAGAAAATATTGATCCACTGGTTGCTCAACTCGCAAAGCCTTTCATTAACTACAAATTGATCCCATCGGTAGTTAAAGGTGCTAAACCAGATGTTGCACAACTAACATTGATGGAGCTAGAAAATTTTTCCTGTACTAAACTCGACACAGGACCATCGACAGTAGAATTTAAGAGTTCTGCTGCTGATCCATTGGGCTTGTTCGAAGTGGTTGAAGTAGTCCAAGGTTTCTATTTCGAAGGTGGCTATGACCTTCCTTATGGATCTGTGTTACACGACTATTTAAAAGAAAAGTAATTCAATAAATTATCAAAACCTAAGGTAGTTTTTTTTAATTTTATTGATATATAGTTTATGTTAGGTGGGGGTCGATAGTATTATCGATCCCGCTTTTCATATTTGCGAGATAGGAATATCTTCTATAGAAGTTGACTATAGATAAAAAAGAATTTGTCACCTCGACTATAAACTTACACAACCCTTCTCAGGGTAAATTATGTGGGCAATGAAAATACTTGTCGTGCATTCCGCGTTGTCTGTGTGGCAATGACTTCTATTTTCTCATTTCTGACCTCAGCTAAAGCCTGTAAGCAATACGGCAGATAAGCTGGACTGTTTCGCTGATATTGATATTGAAAGACAGTCATGTCTGGTGCGTCTGTCTCCAGAACAATCGATGCAAGGGGCAATTCAGCTGCCAGTTTGCGTAGTTTATTTGAACGCTCATAGGTCAACATACCACCAAAACCTAGTTTAAAACCTAGTTCAATATATCGTTCCGCTTGTTGCAGGCTGCCATTGAAGGCATGTACTGTGCCACCGCAAACAGGGTTTTTTCCAAGAATTTTTAATGCCTGATCATGTGCCTTCAATATATGTAAGATCACGGGCAATTCCTTTTTTTGGGCGAGTAACAATTGCTGTTCAAAATAATACACTTGTTGATCCGAATTTAAATCCGTATTGCGATAATCTAGGCCAATTTCACCAATGGCAATAGGCCTTACCTGATTCGTAATTAATTGATCGATTAATTTACCCAATTGACCTAAATCAGATTCATTGTGTTGTTCGATAAACATCGGATGTAATCCGAGGGCAGGATGTAACTCGGGATCAGCTTCACAAATGGACAAAAGATTTAGCCACCCTTCTCGGTGCGTTGCGGGCACAACAATACCAATCAAGCCAGCATCTCGCGCGTCATGCATCACTTGCTGACGATCATCATTAAAAACTTGAAAATCAAGATGGCAATGTGTATCAATCAATTCCATAGTGACCATCATAACAAACAACTATCAGCACTGGTCATGGACTTTTGCAGCCCGAAAAATGAAAATGGTTAAACTATGAGTGAACCTGACAATATTGATAAACAAGAGGATGGTCAAGAACGAGCTGATCACAGCCGACGTTTTGGAGGGATCAAGCGTCTCTATGGTCAGACAGGCTTTGATAGGTTCTGTCTCGCACATATTTGTGTAGTCGGGATTGGTGGTGTCGGATCATGGGCAGTCGAAGCACTGGCGCGAAGCGCCATTGGTGAAATAACAATGATCGACCTGGATAATGTCGCGGAGTCTAATGTTAACCGCCAGAGCCACGCCTACACAGGTGAATTTGGCAGGCCCAAAGTTGAAGCCATGGCTGAACGTATCAACAAAATTAATCCACAATGTCGAGTTAATAAAATTGAAGATTTTGTCTCAATAGATAATGTCAGTGAATTAATGATGAATGATTTTGACTATGTGATTGATTGTGCCGATAGCCATCGGGTTAAAGCCGCCATGATTTCACATTGCCGAAGGAATAAAATCAAGATAATCGTTGTTGGTAGCGCCGGAGGTCAAACTGATCCCACTCAGATTCACGTGTGTGATTTAATTAATACTGATCAGGATGCATTGCTTGCGAAAACGCGTAAATTATTACGACAACAATACGGGTTTACACACACACCAAAACACAGATTTAACGTTCCAGCAATTTATTCAAGCGAACAATTGAGTTACCCATCAGAAGAAGGTGAAGTAACTTTTCAAAAACCTGAAACGGCCAAGGACTTAAGTTGTGCCGGAGGTATTGGCTCGGTCATGACTGTCACTGCAAGCTTTGGTCTGATTGCAGTCTCTCATGTGTTAAAAAAATTGAGTCAATAAAGGTTGAATGAATAAATGAGCCGCTATCGCCCGCCGCAAGAAAAATCATCGCCATATATCACGGCAGATGGTTATAAAATGTTGCAGACTGAGCTTAATGCCTTGTGGGACAAGCGTGCTGAAGTCACCAAAGCTCTCACAGTCGCAGCAGCAGAAGGTGACCGTTCAGAGAATGCAGAATATATTTATCGTAAAAAAGAATTGCGTGAGATTGACCGTCGTATTCGTTACCTCCAAAAACGTTTACCAGATTTAAAAGTCGTCCCTGAACAGCAACAGGATAATAAACAAATATTTTTCGGTGCATGGGTTACAGTTGAATGTATCACTTGTGAAACTGTCACGAATTCTGTTGCTAGTTACCGCATTGTCGGATCTGATGAATTTGATCCCGAGAAAGGTTATATTAGTCTCGACTCGCCACTAGCAAAAGGGCTGCTTAAAAAGACGATAGATGATGAAATTATTATTTATGCTGATAAAGCTGAGTTGGTCTATGTCGTCATTGATGTCAATTACAATCAACCATTAGAAAAAAATGACAACTCCTGACAAAATTTACCAAGCAGATCTTCCTTAATCATAAACTTAAATGTTAATGTAGGCTTTCGATAAAAATACAAAATTATTATGGCGCTGAATATAGAATCCCTTTTGTCTGAAGCACAGGGACAAAATTACGATATCTATTTTAACTACGAATAATACCGATGAAAAATCTCAACACCCTTCTTATCAACAATAAAATTGTTGAAATATTACAAACTATTCTAATAAAACAAAACTAGACCATCACTTAACTTACTTAAAGAGAAACACATGACCTGGAACATCTATCTTTCTGGAGAAATCCATAGCGACTGGCGCGAACAAATTGAAACTGGAATTAAAGCAGCAAAACTACCAGTGAACTTAACTTCACCAAATACTGATCACGTATCGAGTGATGATTGTGGTGATCGAATCCTCGGTGCTGAAGACGATTCATTCTGGAAAGATCACAAGGCATCAAAGATTAATTCCATCCGCATTCGACACCTGATTGAAAAGGCAGACATTGTCGTTGTGCGCTTCGGGGGTAAGTATAAACAGTGGAATGCTGCCTTCGATGCAGGCTATGCTGCTGCCTTAGGTAAAACTATTATTACCCTGCATGATTCGGAATTAACTCATGCTTTAAAAGAGGTCGATGGTGCGGCGACTGCAGTTGCCGAAACACCGGAGCAAGTTGTAAATATACTAAACTATACGATCAATGGCGCATTACCTTAATTAGATCGCATAAGTACTTCTTTAGCACGCTATTCAAAGAATAATAACGTAACTATCAATGATGGTTACTGCCGTCAGTCGTCAAAGGATTCCCTTGTTTTCGTGATCGATAAGCTCTCGCCCTCTTTTCGGGCTTTAACTAATTCATCAGCTTGCAAATTTTTCTCTACTTTCTTCATTGCTTTTCGTGCTCTGGATTCATTAGCAGCAGCAGCAGCATAAAACCAACTGTATGCTCGTGCATCACTCTGTTTAATACCTGAACCATTGGCATACATAGTCCCTAAATAATATTGAGCTTTTCTATGCCCTTGCTCTCCAGCATGAAAAAACCATGTGAACGCTTCAGTAAAATCACTTTCAGTCTTGGCCTCATTCAAAATCAATTTGGCTAACTGATATTGTGCTTTTGCATAACCTTGTCTTGCAGACTTAGAAAACCAGACACGGGACTCCTCAACGTTTTTTTCAACACCCAAACCATTTAAATAAAAATATCCTAAATAATATTGTGCTCGCGAATAGCCTTGCTCCGCAGCTTCACGCAATAGCTTTTCAGCTTCCTGATAATCTTGAGGAACACCTCGGCCTTCAAAATACATTAAAGCTAGATTGTATAGCGCTTTGTCGTAACTGAATTTCGCCGCCTTCCTGTACCATTCAACTGCTTCAATGTCATTCTTTTCCACGCCATTACCTTCAGCGTATAAGGCCCCCATATTCAATTGCGCCTTTGTATTGCCCTTATCTGCAGCACGCCTATACCATTTAAGTGCTTCTTGAAGGTCCTGATCTACGCCGTATCCGCGCGAATACATATAACCAAGATTATACCGCGCATACACATGCCCAAATCTGGCTGCCTTTTGATAACCCTTAACTGCCTTTTCATAATTCTGTTCGATACCAAAACCATTTTGGAAACACCACGCGAGACTTGCTAAACCATCCACATCATTTTGTTCGGCTGCTTTGCTTAGCCAGAAAACTGCCTGCTCATCATCCTTTTCTACGCCATAACCATGAAGATATTTTTCACCGATACTTGACTGAGCTTTGGCAAATCCCTGCTTAGCTGCCTTTAAAAACCAACGTGCAGCCAAACCGAGATCTTGCTGCTCTCCCAGACCCTCTTCATAAATCCCTGCGAGTGTTAATTGCGCTGTGAGATTGCCTTTTTTAGCTTCGGTAATCAGTTGAGAAATATCTGTTTCGTCTTTAGCCATATTAGTATCTCTTGTTCCGTTCAGGATTCTAGTCACAAACCACCACACCCTTGAATCTATTGTCCAGTAATTCTCAACCAAAATCAGCGTTATTTCTGTGTTGTGTATCATATTATCCACACTTTCAGGAAACCAAATCATCTACACATTTCTTTGTCTTATAAGCATAATTTAATGGTGTAGCACTGCACACAGACCTTGGTTTATGAGACAATGCGCCGCTTTTTTTAATCACAGACGGACAACACATTGATCACAACAGCAAATCTCACTATGCAATTTGGGGCCAAACCCCTATTCGAAAATGTTTCAGTTAAATTTGGCGGAGGTAATCGTTATGGCCTGATTGGCGCTAATGGCTGCGGCAAATCAACCCTAATGAAAATTCTTGGTAGAGAACAAGAACCCAGTTCAGGCAATTTCTCAACTGACCCCAATGAGCGTATTGGTCAATTGCGTCAGGATCAATTTGCCTTTGAAAAGTATACCGTTCTGGATACTGTCATTATGGGACACGCTGAGCTTTGGACCGTTAAAGAAGAACGTGAACGTATTTATGCGCTGGAAAATATGAGTGAAGACGAAGGCATGAAAGTCGCTGAGCTGGAGGCCGAATTCGGCGAAATGGATGGTTATAGTGCTGAATCGCGCGCCGGAGAAATTCTGCTCGGTGTTGGTATTCCTATTGAACAACATGAAGGTTTGATGAGTGAAATCGCACCTGGTTGGAAACTTCGTGTTTTGCTGGCGCAAGCATTATTTTCTGATCCAGATATTTTGCTATTGGACGAGCCGACTAACAACCTGGATATTAATACCATTCGTTGGTTAGAGGATGTCATCAACGAACGCAAGAGTACTATGATAATTATTTCCCATGATCGCCACTTCCTGAACAGTGTCTGTACACATATTGCAGACATGGATTTTGGCGAAGTCAGAGTTTACCCCGGCAATTATGACGATTACATGATTGCATCGACCCAGGTAAGGGAAAGGATGCTGTCGAATAATGCCAAGAAGAAAGCAGAAATCGCAGAACTGCAAACCTTCGTTAGTCGGTTCTCAGCCAACGCCTCAAAGGCAAAGCAAGCAACATCGCGCGCCAGAAGGATGGAAAAAATTGAATTAGAAGATATCAAGCCCTCCAGTCGTGTGAGTCCTTTCATTCGATTTGAACAGAACAAAAAACTATATCGTCTGGCGCTGGAAGTAGAAGGGCTAACCAAAAGCTTTGATGAAGACCCTCTTTTCAGCGATCTTAAGTTGCATATTGAAGTCGGTGAACGTGTCGCTATTATTGGTCCAAATGGTATTGGGAAAACAACATTATTAAATTGTTTAATCGATGAGACTCATGCTGACAGCGGTCAGATTAAATGGTCAGAAAATGCTGCCATTGGATATTTCGCTCAAGAACACGGCAGTGAATTTGAAAAAGACATGACCTTATTTGACTGGATGCAACAATGGGGAAAACCAACTGATGATGAACAAGTCATTCGTGGCACATTGGGTCGTTTACTATTCTCCAGTGATGAAGGCAAAAAATCTATCAAAGTTATTTCAGGCGGAGAAGAAGGCCGCATGTTGTTTGGAAAACTGATGCTGCAAACACCAAACATTCTGGTGATGGATGAGCCCACAAATCATTTGGATATGGAATCCATTGAAGCCCTCAATCTTGCTCTGGACAATTATGCAGGCACATTAATTTTTGTCAGTCATGATCGTGAATTTGTATCGTCTTTGGCCACACGTATTATTGAATTGACACCTAGAGGTGTGGTTAATTTTACTGGCAGCTACGATGAGTATCTACACAGTCAGGGTATCGAACTAAACAAACTGGAAGCTGCTCAATAGTACATCATCAAACAAACATTAAGTGTCCGCTATCAGAGCCATTTCAATCGGTCTATGCAACACATGCGTTAAAATGTTCTGCCGCTGTTTCAAAATCTAATGTCTCACGCGGTCGTTCATTTAACTGATGAGCCACTGCATTAAGCTTCCTTTGTTAGCGTACCGAAAAATCAGTTGTTTTGGGAAAGTATTATCGTAGTAATCTATTGGTGTTTTCATTCGAACCCCATTGGCAGGGACTTGGCATATGCATGTAACATGCTCTACAAATGGCCTACACTCCAGCTGGGTGGTTCACTTCGGTAAACACTAATTAATACGAACACCTTTATCTCAACTGCTAGATAAATCACTATTCATTTGAATGGTAAAAGATACACTAGACATCAGACACTAGGGTAAGCAAATACTGAAACAGGCTAAGACTCTTAGTGAATACTCATAAGCATAGATTATTTTGGCTGGGGGTAGAGGACTCGAACCTCTACTGGCGGAGTCAGAGTCCGCAGTCCTACCATTAGACGAACCCCCAAGTGACTGATTAATATATAATTAATTAAAATAATATAGTTAACTCTCTCTTGGCACACTTTCATAATATTCCTGTGTGCCTGAAGAGGTCGTGATTCTGCCTTACATCTAGATTCCAAGCAATTCATTCTTAATAATCGGAAGTAGAGTTTATTAATAACTTTATTTATATGGTTTAATTGGCAGTATAAAAAAGTGATAGAAATAAAGGTTTAAATTAATGATGAAAAATATCTCGTACGTATTCATATTATTTCTTTTAATAATTCCATTTTCAGAAGCAAGAGACGTATCTTTATTAGAAGATAGAGCGGGTTTGAAGTATGTCCTTAATGAAGAGATTCCATTTACAGGAAAACATGTTGAATACTGGGAAGATGACCAAGCAAAGCAAAGAATAATCACTAACTATAAGGATGGAAAGTTAGGGGGACTTGCAACTGAATGGCATGAGAATGGAAAGAAAAAATCAGAAGTAAACTATAGAGATGATTTGAAAGAAGGACTTACGA
>JBLHKO010000050.1:0-16180 GCA_047620145.1 Gammaproteobacteria bacterium
AAATTCAATTAATACCCCCCATATAGCACACGGAATATGGAGCCACATAACTTTATGCCACTTCAATACAATTAAACCACCAAATATGACAAAAACAATAAATAATGCGTGAATGAAAAGAACAAAGTCGGCTAAAAATAAAGTCATTGATGGTTAAATATTCGTGAGTCCTTACTATAATTATTATAGACAGAGTAACTGCTACGGTGTGAGTGCGGTCGCTCCAGACTCGTGCCCTCGGCAATAGCTCCTGCATTGCCCTACTACTGTACACCCATATCCATTTGAAGCGCATCATAAAAGGGAATAAGGCAAGGAAAGTCAGAAATGCAAGTTGTTGAGTGTGGCTGAACCAGAGCAGTATACGGCTGAAATAATTGAGCTTTTTGTTTCTTTTCTTGCGCATTTATAGTCAATGCTATAATCATAAGGGTTCAAATTAAAGGAGACACACATGAGATCTATTTCAGGTAAATTCGGTTTAGTTGCCATGACACTCTATGCTGTCGTTTTTTTTGGGTTCGTTGGTATTGCAAATGCGGGTGATAGTAATGATGCCAGTTCCTCACCCTCAGACCTTAGCTGGGAACAGGCTGAACAGATGATAAAAGACTGGGTCGAGAAGAATTGGCACGAGAAAGTCATAGACGTCAAACCCCTTTCCGAGGGTGGAATGGAGAATACCACTGAGCGCCATCAAGGGAGCTTCGAAGGCTGGACATGGGACACGGGAGAAAAAACAGTTACCACTGATTTCGTCTTCAAGGCAGGTGTCAAAGCACTCAATTCAAAAGGTAAGGAATTAAACCATAAGATCCGTTTTCATTTTGACGAAGGCCCGAGAGGTTGGTTTATAAAAAGTGCTGGAGTGATGTAGCGCCTCTAAGGTGTCAATAGATTGAGGGGCAGTCCCCGTTAACTAATAGTTGACCTCACTGATTACTTTCTTCACCCGGTCGCTTGTACCAATACCCACACGCCCATTTGTAACGCATCATAAAGGGGAACAAGGCTAAGAAAGTCAGCAATGCAAGTTGTTGTGTGTGGCTGAACCAGAGCAGTTTACGACTGGAGGTAGTTACTTCTGGTTTGTTGATGATACAAAATTGTCGATTTGATTTCTTACCGATGCGTTTTAGTGCGATGGAAAACCAGATCTCTTCGGAGGCGTAGTGCTTTTCACTGAAACCACCGCATGCGTCAAAGTCATCGCGCCGACTATAGACAAAGCAGCCCGCAGCCAGGTGAAATACTCTGGAGATGGTGTTCCAGTAAGCAAGTGCTGTTCTGGCAGCAAAATCCAATTCTGTATCCATACTTACATTAGCGCCACCGCCACAACATTTTGCGCTTTGCAGATTGTTCAAGGCAGTTTGCAAAAGCTCCGGAGGTCCCAGCGTGTCGGCATCGATAAAGATCAGATAACGTCCTTCGGCATGTTTTGCCCCGGTGTTGCGTGCCCGTGAGATCTGGTTGATGGGTTCAAACGCGACCTTTACACCCGCTGCCTTGGCAATGTCCGCAGTGCGATCTGTTGAGTTGTTATCTGTGACAATGATTTCACCATTGAGCGGAATCTCTGACATCGCCTTTTGTAAAATCTCAAGCGTGTTCGCCAATAAAGCTTCTTCATTATAGGCAGGGATGATGATGGAATAATCGATAACCATAACTACAGTTTAGTTGACCTTATAATATCCACATTGGGTGTTAGTTTCCTGCAATTACTTACGCGAGTCCATCTGCTATTCTTATGTATAGCTTATGTCTAGAATTTCAATGAAATTACCACTCTGGATTGCTCTAATGGGAGTGATGGTTGTTATGTCTGTGTCGAACACCTTTGCTGAGGATGACTACCAGGAAAAACATCAACAAATGCTTGTTGATATTCAGAAAATGGTGGCCATGACGGAATCTTATATCGGGATGTCATCGCTGGACAAGCGGGTGGAGGAAGCGATGCTGGCAGTTCCCCGGCATAAATTTGTTCCGCCAGACAGCCAGTCATATGCTTATGAGAATAGAGCATTATCCATAAGTCATCATCAGACTATTTCCCAGCCATATATTGTTGCACTGATGACCGATCTTGCTGCGGTGACTTCGGAGTCCGTGGTGTTGGAAGTTGGCACAGGCTCGGGTTATCAAGCGGCTGTATTGTCTGAGCTGGTGAGCCATGTGTATAGCATTGAGATCATTGAGCCTCTGGGTCTGCAAGCAAAATCGCTTTTACAGGATCTGGGTTATGACAATGTTACGGTAAAGATCGGTGATGGCTATCATGGCTGGTCTGAACATGCGCCCTTTGATGCAATTTTAGTGACTGCTGCTCCCGAACATATCCCTGAGCAACTCATTCAACAATTAAAACCCGGCGGACGAATGGTCATTCCAGTTGGGGAGCATAGTTTGGCTCAGTCCCTTAAAGTCTTGACGAAAAGCGCTGAAGGTGAGATCGAACAGAGAGATATTTTGCCGGTTGCGTTTGTTCCCCTGACTGGCGAACACTAGAAGGTTGCCCGAAATTAGCTAAAGACATTAAGACAATAGAATTAACGATCTGATCCTATAACTACTTACTAAAATGAGTTGGAATGATCAACGAAACAAATGAATAAATTTATGGACGCATTATTGGGCGCCATTACTGCAGTGGCGTCTAGTTTATTAATAGCAATACTGTGATTGGCTCGATAGTTTACACATGACTTCTCGCCTATACTGAACTCACACATAGCAAAGGGTTGATTGAATGACAAAGTCTAATATGACTGAAAATAATCTGTTGAAAACAGATATACGAACTCTGTGGTCAGAGACTTTGATTGATCTACTACATGATGCTGTTACGGAAAACTGGTCTGAGAAGGCGATAAAGGAGATCATCAAGGAACTTTATAATAAAGGTTACAAAACGGAACAGTTGATGACACTTCTAGAGAAGAAACTCGGTCCAGACGCTGCCACCCATTTGGCTCTATACGTATTGGATAAATAATAATCCCCATTAAGATAATACTCAGTCCTTGCCAGAATTTCACGAGTTACATTTGAGCAAGGATCGGGGATCTTCGGTTGAGAGTTTGAGATTAGGAGGGAGAGATTAACCAGTAGAAAGGTTAGAATGAAGCGTCACCTAATCGTCGAAAATATTTGATTTAACATGGGCATGGAAAAGCATCGCAATTCGCTGCAACCTGGTTACAAACTTCACTGGTATCACATTATCAAGATACTAGGGCAAGGCGGTTTTGGCATTACCTATCTGGCGCATGACACCAATCTTGATCAACAAGTCGCCATAAAAGAATATTTACCGAACGATCTCGCTGTCAGGGATCAGGATATATCCGTTCACCCTTTGTCTGAAGGTCATAAAGAATCCTATCAATGGGGTCTGGAAAGATTTATCAGTGAGGCCCGAACACTAGCGAAGTTTAAACATCCCAACATCGTTCGCGTGTTATCGGTGTTTACTGAAAATAATACCGCCTATATGGTCATGGAATATGAGCATGGCGAACCTATGGATGCGTTGCTTAAAAACCGACAGACCATTGCAGAAGAAAAATTAAAATCTATTCTGATGCCGATGTTGGATGGACTTGAAGAAGTACATAAAGAAGGATTCATTCATCGTGATATCAAGCCGCCAAATATTTATATCCGAACGGATGGTAGTCCGGTGTTACTTGATTTTGGTTCTGCGCGGCAATCACTAGGCATACAAACAAAGACACTGACATCAATGGTCTCTCCAGGTTATGCACCATTTGAGCAGTACACCAGTAAAAGTGACAAGCAAGGACCGTGGACCGATATCTATGGTTTGGGGGCAACACTCTATCGAGCGGTAACAGGGATTGGTCCAACAGATGCGATGGATCGTAGTGAAGCAATTATACATACCAATAAAGATGTTTATGTTCCCGCATCACAAATCGCACAGGACAATTATTCAGCTGATTTTCTTGCCGCGATAGATCATGCCTTATTGTTTAAAACAGAAGCGCGGCCGCAATCTATTGGCGAATGGCGAACGGAAATTGAATCCGGTGTTGCTAACTCTCCAATACCTTCTGTTACAAATATACTTCCTGACACAGATCAAGAAACTGTTGCGATCCCTCAGGAAACAGAACAAGACATTGACTTAGCCAGTGAAGAGAAAACTGTTTCATTAGATAAGCAAAATCATGATGTAGAAAATAATAAAAAGCCACGTTCCTTGTTAGGAAGATTAATCAAGTGGGCAGCAATTATCTTCGTTATTCTGTTAGTGCTGGCGATTGTAGGAAAGAATAAAAAACAGAATAGCGCAATCGAATCAGAATCCACATCTAGTGTACCTACTGATACAGTGAAAGAATCGCTGGGAGCGACGTCTACAAGCGATGAATCCCCTAGTGTCATTGAAGATTCTCCTGATGTTAAATCCGATTCGCAAATTGTTGATGATCTTTTAATAGGTGCTAGATCGAATATTCAGGAGCTGAAGCTGACCAGTCCATTGGGTAATAATGCCTATGAAAAATATCAAACCGTTTTAAATCTTGATCCTCAAAACCCTGAAGCCTTGAATGGTCTGGATAGTATTGTTGATGAGTATATTAATCTGATGGACTTTGCATTAGGGAAAGATGATATTCCCAGAGCTAGGAACTATTTGGATAAAGGTAAGCGTGTCAATTTGAATCATGATGGTCTTGCAGATGCAGAAAAAAGATATAATGCTGCTGTAGATGCCGACAGGCAAGCACAAATAAAACAAGATAGACCCTTGGTAGCAAACTCTGACAAGCGAAGACTTGAACAACTTAAGGAGCAGTTAAGAGCTAACCCAAGGGATAAGACTATCAGAAAAGAATTAAGGAAGATCGCGGATAAATATCAAAAGAACATTGAATCAGCGATAAAAGAAAAAGAATATGATCTGGCTGAGGTTTATGTATTGGAAATAATGGAAATAACGCCAGAAAAAAGCAAGGCTCGTAATGAACTTACGGATTTACTCGGCAAGATTAGAACATTGAAAAACAAATGAGATCAGTAATTATTTATCAGGTAAAACTATGTCAGAAGAAATAAGTAGCTCAAATCTCATTGAATTGATCTCTGGGCGTCGCACGATTCATAAATTTAAAGAGGGCATGCGACCGCTGGACAAACTCAAGGAGGCTATCGATCTTGCAAGATGGGCACCAAATCATCATCAAACTGAGCCATGGCATTTTTATTTGCTGGGTGATGAGACGGTAAATGCCGTGATCGAACTCAACACAGAAATTACCAGAAAGGAAAAAGGTGATGATGCCGCTAATGCAAAAGAAAGACGGTGGCGGAAGATGCCTGGTTGGTTTGTGATGACCAGCACTAGATCAGATGATCCGATTAGAAACCAGGAAGACTATGCGGCTTGTTGTTGCGCAGTTCAAAATCTGTTGTTAACGCTATGGAATGAAGACATTGGCGTTAAATGGTCAACGGGTAAGATTATTCGCGACAAACGTTTTTATGATCTATTGTGGATTAATCCGGAGTTAGAAACGGTTGTTGGCATGTTCTGGTATGGCTATGCTGAAGAGACACCTAAAATGACACGAAAACCATACATCCAGTTCACGACTGAATTACCCTAGAAACGAGTTTTTTAGAATTACTCATCAGAAAAAATTATTTGGCGGATTATGATGCTTACTGATTTAAGTACGCTAGCAAAAGCATTCATTGATATCTGCCTGCTACGGAAAGGCCCACAAGATTTACCTAATTCAAGTGTTCTTCTGACTTTGTGTCTGATCTTCTACACACTTCTTGATGTATTACTCACCGTACAAACAAGACCTTTTACCGATGCCTTGCTAGTGAGTTTGGTTGATGTGGGATTTCTGCTGCTAGTGACAGCCTTAATTCTTAAGCAACATCGTCATATTGAGCGTTTGGGTCAGACCATGACGGCATTGTTTGGGTCGGGTGTGATTTTAGGAATTCTTATTTTTCCGCTGGTTTACGGCGGAGTCCAGAATCAGCATGAAAGTTGGATACAGCAAATCGTTATTCTACTTTTTCTGGTCATGGTTATCTGGAATGTTGCTGTTCTTGCGCATATTGTGCGGCATTCAATTTCAACATCAATGGGCATCGGTATCATCATCGCTATTCTTTATATTTGGATGAGTTCATTATTGATTAGCATGATATTCCCGGAAATAAGCGTCAAATGAGAATCCATATATTAGGTATTTGCGGGACTTTCATGGGCGGGATCGCTCTTCTTGCCAGAGCCATGGGTCATGAGGTTAGTGGATCTGATGCCAATGTCTATCCTCCGATGAGCACCCAATTAGAAGAACAAGGTATACAGTTGATGAATGGTTATGAGCCAGAGCATCTTCAGCCAGCCCCTGATCTCGTGATTATCGGTAATGCCATGAGTCGCGGTAATCCTGTGGTGGAATTTATCCTTAATAACAAATTACCTTATATATCAGGTCCTCAATGGATAAGTGAGCACATACTTCAATCGAAACATGTACTGGCAGTTTCAGGGACACATGGCAAAACCACCACCACCGGGATGCTCTGTTGGATACTTGAATCCGCAGGTCTGAATCCTGGATTCCTAGTCGGCGGTGTGCCTCAGAATTTTGGTGTCTCTGCGAGATTGGGTGACAGCAAATATTTTGTTATCGAAGCCGATGAATATGACACCGCATTCTTTGATAAACGCTCCAAGTTTATCCATTATCATCCAAATACCTTAATTATAAACAATATTGAGTACGATCATGCTGATATCTTCGCCGATATTGCCGCTATTAGACGTGAATTTCATCATATGGTCAGGATTGTGCCTGAAAATGGCTTAATTATAGCCAAACAAGGCGACGAACAAGTGTCGCAGGTCCTGGAAATGGGCTGCTGGTCGGCGGTCGAATATTTTGGTGAGCATGTCGGCGCTAAGGATTTAGATTGGAGTTTGGATCCACTGTCAGATGATTTCTCTCAGTTTAATGTGCTTCATCATGACGAGATCGTAGGCAAAGTCAGTTGGGAACTCATAGGTCAATTTAATGCAGAAAATGCACTTGCTGCCATCGCCGCTGCAAATCATGTCGGGGTTGAACCCGCACAAGCTTGTGAATCATTGCAAACGCTGAAGAATGTTAAGCGCCGTTTAGAGTGTTTGGCCGAAGTGAATCAAATCACTGTGTATGATGATTTTGCCCATCACCCAACCGCAATACGGGCAACCTTGAAAGCGTTACGACAAAAAGTTAAAAGCCAGCGTATTATTGCCATCATGGAACCCCGTTCAAACACCATGAAGCAAGGCGTTCATAAAGAAACATTGGCGGATGCATTTGTTGATGCCGATCAGATTTATTGTTATGCAGCGGAGAATATGGACTGGGACATGCCTAAAGCAATATCTTCTTTAGGTGAAAAAGCAATGGTCATGCACTGTATCGATGATATTGTCAGCGCAGTCGCCGGACTCGCAGAAGCAGGTGATCATATCCTTATTATGAGTAATGGAAGTTTCTCAGGGCTACACCAAAAGTTAATCGAGAATTTATAGAACATGATGACAATCCCTTTATTTCCCCTGAACACGGTTCTCTTTCCAGGCGGTATATTGCCATTAAAAATATTTGAGCCACGTTATCTGGATTTAGTGAGTGAATGTTTACGTACTGAAAAAGACTTTGGAATATGCCTTATCAGTTCAGGCGATGAAGTCGCTGGATCTGCCAAGTGTTTTGAAATCGGAACCATGGCAAAGATTATTGATTGGGATAAACGTGAAGATGGTTTACTGGAGATTGTCGTAGAAGGGCGTGAAAGGTTTCGTTTGCTGGAGAAAAGAGAACGGGCTAACCATCTCGCCGAAGGTGATGTGCAATTAATTGACGACGACGATTGTGAAGAGCTGCCGGTGCAGTATCAATTGCTATCAGATTTATTACGTCAAATAGCTCAAAAGTTTGAATTATCATATCAATCTGAACATGAGCTATATGAAAATGCAGCCTGGGTCGGCTATCGATTATCTGAAGTCTTGCCTTTAGATCCAGAGGAAAGACAAGAGTTGCTAGAAATAGATGATGTCATGAATCGATTACAACACATTCAAGATGCCATCGAGGATGTCACGTCTGAAGATGAATCTCCACTTAGTTGAATCCGTTTTGAGAAAATATCATTAAACATGCTGCTAACGACTGCTATTTCAACCGGTCGATGCAACACCTGTGTTAACTGACGTATTGAATTGTCAAAGAACTTGAATCAGCCCATCGATTGTTTGTATTTGTTGTAATAGCTGATTACTTTTTTTACGTAATTCTGGGTTTCTTTATAAGGCGGGATAGTGTTGTTGTATTTTTTAACGGCACCTTCACCAGCATTGTATGCTGCCAGCACTAATTTCAGATTGTTATTATACAAAACTAGTAGATCGCGAAGATATTGTGAACCACCACTGATATTTTCATATGGATTGCGCCGGTTATTAACGCCATAACGTTTTGCTGTTCCTGGCATGAGTTGCATTAAGCCTACTGCGCCTGCTTTGGAAACAGCTTCAGAATCATAAGCTGACTCTGCAGTGATCACTGCATGAACCAATGACTTTGGTAACTTGTACTGGCTGGCAATTGAGTTGATAGTGCCAGTGTGCTTTTTCTTATTTTTCTCAAAGTTTTTATAACTGATTGAGCCTGTTTTTAAAGGCACCCAACCTTTCCATGTTTTGACCAGTTTGACGTATTTACTACTTTTTGGGGTATCAGTCAGGATAACGCGACCGCGTTTGTCCGTGTATTTATAGATATCCGCATAGGCCGTCGGTGCCATTAAGGAGGCACAGATCGCAAATATAAGCATATTGATTGTCTGTTTGAACTTCATACTTAAACTATATTCTTCCAAACTTGACCTAACACTATAACAAATAAATGATTATTTGAAGTATTATCAGTGCATAAATACCGGCTAATACGTCATCCACCATAATCCCCAAACCGCCTGAGACCTTACTATCCAGCCAGCTAATCGGCCAGGGCTTCCAGATATCAAACAATCGAAACAATACAAAACCTAGCAGTATAAATCGCCAATCTGGAGGAACTGCCATCATCGTGATTAGAAAACCCACGATTTCATCCCAGACAATCCCACCGTGGTCATGTACGCCTAAATCATTTGCTGTCACTTCACATAGCCAAATACCCAACAAAAATAAAGCAATGGTGACGCCTATGTAAATAGGCCAGGATAGATAAACCATCGGTAAATAAAACAATACGCCGACAAGTGTACCGATTGTTCCGGGCATCTTTGGCGCACAACCTGTGCCAAACCCTAAGGCAAGAAGGTGTATCGGATTTTTCAGGAATCCCTCAGGAATGGGTGTGTTCTTACTCATGACTTAATGTGGCTAATTATGTCTATTATTCAAATGTCTGGCTTTCGATGATAGCGTCGAACAAACAGAATATACTATGGCATGAGCTTATGTAAGATGAGCCTAGGCTAAAATCTGATCGTGGTTGAACTTGTACGTGCTTAACCCCATCTTATCATTAATTTAAAACTACAATTCCTGTTGGAGGATTTTCACAATGATGCGACTAGGCCTATTTCTGGCAACCAATGCCGCTGTTCTGGTATTGATCAGTATTACATTCCAGCTGCTTGGGATCGAAGGAATATTAGATAGTAATGGTGTTGACCTAAACCTTAATGCCTTACTAATCATGTCTGCCGTCATCGGTTTTAGCGGTTCTTTTATCTCACTCGCCATCTCCAAGTGGTCTGCGAAAAGAAGCATGGGTGTTCATGTGATTGAAGAACCCCAGAATAATGACGAACAATGGCTGGTTGATACGGTCAAGCAACAAGCAGAAAAGGCTGGAATCGGTATGCCTGAAGTCGGAGTATTCGACTCTCCTCAGCCAAATGCCTTTGCAACAGGAATCAATCGTAACAATGCACTGGTCGCTGTGAGCACAGGACTACTCCAACACATGACAAAAGATGAAGTAGAAGCTGTACTCGCTCATGAAGTAAGCCACGTCAGTAATGGCGATATGATTACGATGGGATTGATACAGGGTGTGGTGAATACTTTTGTTATTTTTCTATCACGTATTATCGGTTTTTTTGTCGATCGCGTTATTTTCAAAACAAAAAGTGGCATGGGAATCGGTTATTACATTACTTCCATCATCGCGCAAATAGTGTTGTCGATATTTGCAAGTATGATTGTCAAATGGTTCTCCCGATGGCGTGAGTTTCATGCAGATGCTGGCGGTGCTAATCTTGCAGGAAGTCATAAAATGATTGCAGCGCTTAAGCGCTTACAAACCGTTAATGATCCTCAAGATCTGCCTGGTGAATTTTCTTCTTTTGGAATATCTGGTGGCATAGGGGGTGGATTAAAAAAATTGTTTATGACCCATCCTTCTCTGGAGAAACGTATAGCAGCGCTAGAAGCAGCAACAAACGTAGTGAACAGACAATAGATTAAAGCATGGATAATCAGCGGCTAATTGATCTTGAAACGAAACTTGCCTATCAGGAAGACCTGATTCAAGAACTGAATAAAACTGTTCACTCACAACAGACAAAGCTGGGTCAATTGGAAGAAGCCATTAGATCGCTTACTTCTCGATACAATAGCCTGGCAGAACAAGATGACACAGAATTTCCTGTCGATGAGAAACCACCGCATTATTAAAAATGAAATAAAACATTCTGAAAAAATCATGAATAGTGAGAAAACAAAGAAATTATCTCTTTATGAGACTTATGCCTGCCCTTTTTGTATGCGTGTTCAATACACGATCAGAAAATTAGGCATTAACATTGAAAGTCGAAACATTCAGAAAAATAATCAGCATAGAAAGGATTTGTTGAGAGATGGTGGTTATACACAAGTGCCATGTTTACGAATTGAAGAAGAAAATGAAACCAGATGGTTGTACGAATCGAGAGAAATTATTAATTATCTAGAAAATTCTTTTGCATGATATTAGCTTGAATCAGAATTATTAGGTATTTGTGCCTTTAGCTTTTCCACTTTCTTTCTCCAACGATCCAAGGCTTTTTCATAATAAACAAATACACAGTGTTCACAGTTACGTTGACAACATTCGGACATGTCGGGCACCCTTGGTTTAGGGGGAAGTTCTTGATAGGTAGCGCCCGATTGTTTAGCCATGGTGTCTAGCTATTGTTTTGAGGCTCAAACCAGGATAATTTTTCATGACATTTAACGACTTCACCAATGATAATCATTGTCGGTGGTTGGATGTCATGCTGCTTCAGAATTTCAGGCAAACTTGCCAGATTTCCGATATAGACTTTTTGTTTCTGTGTTGTTCCTTGTTGAACCAAGGCCGCCGGCATCGTTTCCGACACCCCGCGCTCAATCAATTCACGGCAGAGAACTTCAAAACCAACTACACCCATGTAGACCGCAATCGTCTGCTTAGGTTGTATCAAAGTTTCCCAGTTCAAATCCATACTGCCGTCTTTTAAGTGACCCGTGATAAACACACAACTATGTGCATAGTCTCTGTGCGTTAATGGAATGCCAGCATAACTCGCACACCCCGAGGCAGCAGTAATACCGGGGACAACCTGAAAGGAGATATTCTCTGCAGAGAGTAATTCGATTTCTTCGCCGCCGCGACCAAAGATAAATGGATCCCCTCCTTTGAGTCTTAAAACACGTTTCCCCTGCTTCGCCAGATCAACCAACAATTGATTGATCTCTGTTTGTGGTAATGTGTGCTGATCACGTTTCTTACCGACATAAATTCGTTCTGCATCTTTGCGACACAAATCAATAATCTCTGGCGCAACTAATCTATCGTAAAGGACGACCTCAGCCTGTTGCATCAGCCTCAATGCACGGAAGGTCAATAAATCAGGATCACCCGGACCGGCACCGACCAGATAAACTTCTCCTGTTTTATCAATAACAGGATTTTCTTCAAGTAATGTTTTCTCTAATGCTGCCAGCGCTGATTTATCCTGCCCGGCATAAATCATCTCAGCCACTGGGCTTTGCAGAATATTTTCCCAGAACCTGCGTCGCTCTTGCATATGTGGATAACGTTGCCTGACATGCTCCCGAAACTTCCCCATCAATTGCGCTAATCTGCCATAGGATGCGGGGATGAGTGTTTCCAGTCTTGCTCGAAGCAAGCGCGCTAAAACGGGAGATGCTCCTCCTGTTGAAATCGCAATTTGCACCGGATCGCGATCAATAATAGAAGGCATAATAAAACTACATAAGTCAGGATTATCAACAACATTAACGGGAATGTTTTTCGCTTGAGCTAATTCTGAAACTTGTTTATTTACCTCCTGATCATTGGTAGCTGCAATCACCAACATTTTGTCATCAAGATACTCTTTTGAAAATCGCTTAGCGATGTATTGGATCTCATTATTATCGACGAGACTTTTGAGTTCATCACAGATATCAGGAGCAATCACGATGACAGTTGCTTCCGCTTTTCTTAGCTGCCGAACCTTACGCGCAGCAATGTCTCCAGCCCCGACCACAAGGCAAGGACGAACAGATAAATCGTAAAAGATAGGCAAATATTTCATGGTGACAATAATAAGAGTAAAACGTGAAACAGACGAGGGCTAAACGTAATTAGTTTTTCGATTCTTATAATTTTGGGGAATTTCCAGCAAAACGACATTTATCGATGGTAATGACAGGGGATTCCCATGGATGAGCAGGACGAATCCCTTGTTCGATAACCTGATGCAGAAGTTCATTATTCCTGGGGATCAAAAATTTCAACTCAATTGAATCCGTTCGGCTAAGCTCACCGATAGATCCCGATGTGGGGTTTGAACCTTCCAACGGTCTAAATTGTTCAGTCCCAGGAGATGACCACCAAAAACCTTCACCATAATTACTGTTATTTCCAGGTAAGACCTTGGTGATTGAAGTCAGCATCTCTTCAAGTTGAGCAGGAGGAACAAAAACTGTGATGCGGTAGACTTTTTCCATGTTTATAATGTTATGTTACATCTACAGATAAAAAATCAATATTGACCTTATTGATTCATCAATTTAAGAAATGCTACTGCCCCAAAAAATATCAAGATTCCAAGTACAAGATTAAACGTGATCATTCGTTTATGGAGATGAAAATTAGTAACGTCTTTATTCCACTGCCAAGCGACACCGAGAATCATACCTGGCAAAGTAGCTATTGCGCCTCCAAACCAAAAATTAAAAAATAGTGATCCGTATAGACCGAGAAGAATACCAATTATCCCACCGATCAACTGTGCTACTACACATGCTAAGCCCACGCGCCATATTGCTTTTTGTTCAGGAAGAAAATTTTTACCGTGGACAAAAAATTCAATCATTGAATTCGTGTCATTTTATAAATCGCCAAATTAATGTACTAGTGCCGAATGTAATTATCTCTAAGTTTTAGGAAGTGTAACCCCAGTCTGCCCCTGATACTTACCAGCGCGATCTTTATACGAAGTTTCACACACTTCATCTGATTCAAAAAAGATCATCTGTGCAACACCTTCATTGGCATATATCTTTGCAGGTAACGTCGTTGTATTGGAAAATTCCAGGGTGACATGCCCTTCCCATTCCGGTTCCAGTGGAGTGACGTTTACAATGATACCGCAGCGTGCATAGGTTGATTTACCCAGGCATATAGTCAGTACATTTCTCGGAATTCGGAAATACTCAACGGTTCTAGCCAACGCAAATGAATTTGGAGGAATAATGCATACGTCTGAGTCTACATTGACAAAACTTGCTGAATCAAAATTTTTAGGGTCTACAACCGCTGAATTAATATTGGTAAAGATTCTAAATTCTGCTGCACAGCGAACATCATAGCCGTAACTGGATGTTCCATAGGAAACAATTCTGCCTGAGTCATTTTCTTTGACCTGGCCTGCTTCAAATGGCTCAATCATGCCTTCATTTTCCGCCATACGGCGTATCCACTTGTCTGATTTTACTGTCACGTCTTTAGATTCCTATTTAATTAATCTTTTATGGGTTGTGTCCCCGCTGCTTGCTGCGTTGATGTCATTCCTGCGGAGGCAGGAATCCAGTAAGACAATGGCCGCTTTCAGCGGAACACTATTTGGCTGGATGCCGGAATAAATCCGGCATGACGCCGTGTTAATACCTCGATAACTTACTGCAAGGTGTTTTATTTAATTATTTTCAATAACTATCTTTGGAAATTTACTCGAATAGTCTTTTGCCATCATAGAAAGTCTTGCAGATGCTTTTCTTGCGATCTCACGATAGAGCAAAGAGATATCCGAATCAGGCTCAATCGCGACCGTCGGTTTACCGACGTCTACCCCTTCGCGAATCTTGATGTCTAAAGGCAAAGCTCCCAACATATCCACATTGTATTGTTTCGACATCTGTTCACCGCCACCTGCGCCGAAGATATGTTCTTCATGACCACATTCGCTGCATATGTGTGTGCTCATATTTTCAATGATACCCAAGACGGGCACATCCACTTTCTCAAACATTTTGAGTGCTCTACGCGCATCTAGCAGAGCAATATCCTGAGGTGTTGTGACAATGATTGCAGCACTCACAGGGATCTTCTGGCAAAGCGTTAATTGTATGTCTCCCGTTCCTGGCGGCAGATCAATGATTAGATAATCCAGATCGCTCCAGTTGGTATCACTCAATAACTGTTCCAACGCACCTGTCACCATTGGTCCACGCCAAATCATCGGTGTATCTTCATCGATCAAATAACCAATCGACATGGATTGAATACCATAAGACACTTTAGGATCGACAGTTTTGCCATCTGTAGATTCTGGCTTACCACTCGCACCTAACATTCTAGGTTGGCTTGGCCCGTAAATATCGGCATCCAGAATGCCGACTTTGGCGCCCTCTGCCTGTAATGCCAGTGCCAAGTTGACTGATGTGGTTGATTTTCCAACCCCTCCCTTGCCTGAAGCGATAGCAATGGTATTCCTGATACCTTTTAAGGTTTGTACACCTTTCTGCACTGAGTGTGAGGTAATTTTGGTTTCAATCTGAATCGAAACTTTACCAATCCCCGAGACAGCACTTAATTCATCTTTTAATGCCTGCTTCAATATTTCATGATAGCCATTAGCTGGAAAGCCTAGTGACAGTATTAACTCAACATCAGCACCTGTTATCTCTATAGCCTTGATAACGCCTGCTGTGACCAAATCCTGCCCCATACATGGTTCTATATAACTTTTAAGTTGTGTTTCAACGCTTTCTCGTGTGATTTCAGTCATTACTTTAGTGATCCTGTTCCTGTGGTGATTTCGGTCAATTATTATTACGGATGACGATTCTACCTTTTCGCGTCTTTAGCTTCACCCCAAACCTCAATAATGGTAACTTACTCCGCTATTTTTTATTAAAGATTTGTTCTGGAAGATTTATCTCATAAGGTACCCAACATCGTCATGACTGACACACAGAGAACATTATTCGTCACCAGCGCCCTGCCCTATGCCAATGGTTCAATCCATATAGGCCATCTGGTGGAGTATATTCAAACGGACATCTGGGTGCGGTTCCAGAGAATGCAGGGGCATAAATGTTATTACGTCTGTGCGGATGATGCCCACGGCACGCCGATTATGTTACGCGCCCAGGAAGAAGGCATCACCCCTGAAACGCTCATAGAACGTATCAGTAAAGAACATCAAGCAGATTTCTCCGAATTTTCGGTGGCATTCGACCATTTTCACAGCACTCATTCTGATGAAAATCGGGAATTGGCTTCAATGATTTATGAGCGACTACGCGATGCAGGGCATATCAGCAAACGTACCATTAAGCAGGCTTTTGATCCTGAAAAGAAGATGTTTCTGCCCGATCGGTTTATTCGTGGTGAATGTCCAAAATGTGGTGCAGCGGATCAATATGGCGATAACTGCGAGGTATGTGGTGCTGCATACAGCCCGGCAGAACTAATCAACCCTGTATCGGCAGTTTCAGGAGCGACACCGATTGAGAAAGAATCCGAACACTACTTTTTCAAACTTGCAGATTTCGAAGACATGTTGCGCGACTGGACGCGCGCAGGTCATCTACAAAAAGAAGTCGCTAATAAATTGGATGAATGGTTTGAAACGG
>JBLHKO010000051.1:0-15845 GCA_047620145.1 Gammaproteobacteria bacterium
TGGAAGAAGGTTTACGCTTTGCCATCCGCGAAGGCGGCCGTACCGTGGGTGCCGGTGTTGTTGCTAAGGTGATTGAGTAATCTTTAAAGAGCAAAGGGACAGCAGCCTGAAGCAGGTTGTTGTCCTGTTTTTATTTATAGGTTTTATTTAGGCCAGTAGCTCAATTGGCAGAGCGGCGGTCTCCAAAACCGCAGGTTGGGGGTTCGATTCCCTCCTGGCCTGCCATTAGGCAGGTTGAGTATCAGGCGGTTCGGATATGATAGTTGCGTGTAGATGTCTAAAGAGACATAAGTGAAAAAACGAATATGAATTCTAAAACTGAGACAGTAGTGAGCAGCAGTATGGATACAGTGAAACTCGCTATAGCCTTACTAATTTCAGTGGGCGCGATGGTTGGGTTTTATTTATTCCCCGAGCAGTCAATGCTGATTAGGGTGGGTGGCTTGTTGCTAGGTGCTGGCGTTGCTATTGCAATCGCATTGCAGACAGACAAAGGGCGCAATATCTGGGGTTTTTTCCACGGAGCGCAAATTGAGGTACGTAAGGTTGTTTGGCCCACACGTCAGGAAACGGTACAAACAACGCTCATTGTTGTTCTGGTAGTAATAGTGATTTCAATCATTTTATGGTTACTTGATATGTTCCTTGGCTGGACCATCGGTTCATTAATGGGCCAGAGGGGTTAACGAAAATTATGTCTCTCAATTGGTACGTTGTGCATGCATATTCAGGTTTTGAAGATCGTGTAATGAGTTCATTGAAGGAACGTGTTGTGCAGTATGGTATGGAAGATAACTTCGGTGAGATATTGGTGCCAAAGGAAGAAGTCGTTGAGATGCGAGAAGGCAAAAAGCGCACGACGGATCGTAAATTTTTCCCTGGTTATGTATTAGTGCAGATGGAAATGAATGATGACACCTGGCATATGGTTAAGGATATGCCTCGTGTACTCGGTTTCATTGGTGGCACAAGTGATAGACCCGCACCCATATCTGAAGCTGAAGCGAATTCAATACTTCAACGTGTTGAGGAAGGTGTTGATAAACCCACACCTAAGGTGATGTTTGAGCCTGGTGAAGTGATACGTGTGAATGATGGGCCATTTAAGGACTTTAATGGTGTGGTCGAAGAAGTAAATTACGAAAAAAATCGATTGCGTGTATCAGTGCTTATATTTGGGCGCTCTACTCCTGTTGATCTTGAGTTTAGTCAGGTAGAAAAAGACTGATTTAACATTGAAACCAAATTAGAGTTGATTGATTGTATAGATTTATTATTTTAGTAATTTTATGAAACCAGAAGGCTTTTATATCCGCTTTTAATTTAATGGATTAAAGTTTTCGTAGTGGGGAGCCGAGAGGCGCTATTACCCAAGGAGAAGATTGTGGCGAAGAAGATTGTTACTTATATAAAGTTGCAGGTGCCCGCGGGCGCAGCAAATCCAAGTCCTCCAGTGGGTCCAGCACTGGGTCAGCATGGGCTGAATATTATGGATTTCTGTAAGGCATTTAATGCGCAGACACAGAACATGGAAGCCAAACTTCCTGTGCCTGTTGTCATTACCGTGTATAGCGATAAAAGCTTTACCTTTATTCTCAAAACCCCTCCCGCTTCATTTTTATTATTGAAGGCTGCAGGTATTGCCAAAGGTAGCGGTGTCCCTAATACCAATAAAGTAGGTAAGGTTAATCGCCAACAGATGGAAGAAATAGCCAAGACAAAAGAGCCTGATCTAACTGCCGCTGATATGGATGCGGCTGTGCGCACCATCGCCGGTACTGCTCGCAGTATGGGTCTTGAGACGGAGGGGGTGTAATTATGGCAATCTCCAAACGTGTTAAATCATGGGCAGATAAAATAGATTCAGAAAAACTCTATACCCTGACAGATGCTTTGCAACTACTGAAGGAATGTTCGACCGTTAAATTTGATGAGTCGGTAGAAGTTGCTGTTAACCTTGGTGTTGATGCCAGAAAATCTGATCAGGGAGTCAGAGGCGCAACGGTTCTTCCTAAAGGTACAGGAAAAACAGTACGCGTTGCGGTATTTGCACAGGGTGAACAAGCTGAAGCCGCAAAAGCCGCAGGTGCCGATGTTGTCGGTTTTGAAGATCTGGCAGAGCGCATGCAGGCTGGCGAGATGGATTTTGATGTGGTTATTGCGACGCCAGATGCTATGCCCGTCGTCAGTAAGCTAGGTAAAGTTTTAGGCCCGCGCGGTCTAATGCCTAATCCTAAAGTCGGCACCGTGAGCACAGACGCAGCACAAGCCGTAGTCAATGCAAAAGCTGGTCAGGTGCGTTACAGGACGGATAAAAATGGCATTATTCATTGCGCGATCGGTAAGGTCTCGTTTGAAGTCGATGCACTAAAAGAAAACCTACAATCACTACTGATTGATCTGAACAAGGCGAAGCCAACTTCAGCGAAGGGCATATACCTCAAGAAAGTCAGTCTTTCAACGACAATGGGGCCAGGTATCGCAGTAGATCAGAGTAGTCTATCTGCCTAAATTACCGAGTATTTATGTAAGCGTAATTGGCAGTTTTTATTACGTGTTTTGATGGCTTTGTGCTAGCGGCGTGTCCGTTAGACGTCAAAGACCGCAGGTGTTGGTTGACTATAGATGTTAGTTTTTTTATATGCAACAAGCTTAATGTAATTAAAGTTTACCTGCGCAGACGGTGATATCCCAAAACAGTTTACTCCTGTTTTTAAGGGTTGCCGTAGTGGTTGGTTTTATACTTATGAATATTAATGAGTATAAGGCTATGGTGTAATCCGGGGTTTACGGTGGCATTTTTAGTGTTACTGAAAGTGTTTGTAAGCCTGAATAACTTAGGAGAAAAGGTGTGAGTCTAAACCTTGAAGCAAAGAAAGCGATAGTTGAAGAAGTAGCTGAAGTTGCTGGTAACTCACCATCTGCAGTGGCAGCAGAATATAGAGGCCTGAGCGTGAGCGACATGACAGAGTTACGTCAGTCTGCACGTGATGCGGGTATCTATTTGCGTGTTGTCAGAAATACACTTGCGCGTCGCGCTTTGGAAGATACAAGTTTTGATTGTATGCGTGAGGGTCTGGTTGGACAGCTTATCCTCGCTTTTTCAAAGGATGAGCCAGGTGCTGCAGCAAAGGTGGTTCGCGATTTTGCAAAGAAAAACGACAAACTTGTTGTCAAGTTAGTGGCGCTGGAAGGTAAGTTATTACAGCCCTCTGATATTGATAGACTGGCAAATTTACCAAGTAAAGAACAGGCAATCAGTATGCTCATGGGCATCATGATGGCACCTGTTGCAACCTTGGCTAGAACTTTGGCAGAGCCACACGCGAAATTGGTGCGTACGGTTAAAGCGGTCGCAGATCAGAAGCAAGCTGCTTAATTCATATTCGTATTTATATAAATTTAATTTAGTAAGATTTAATTGGGAGTATTAACAATGGCTGTAAATAAAGAAGAACTTTTAGAAACCATTTCTAACATGACTGTACTCGAAGTTGTTGAGTTGGTTGAAGCAATGGAAGAAAAATTTGGCGTAAGTGCTGCTGTTGCTGCGGCGCCTGCTGCTGCTGCTGGTGCGCCTGCTGCTGCCGCTGAAGAACAGACAGAATTTGATGTAATTTTGTCTAGCTTTGGTGAAAACAAGGTTGCTGTGATCAAGGTTGTTCGTGGTATCACCGGCCTGGGTCTGAAAGAAGCAAAAGATCTCGTCGAAGCTGCACCCTCACCAATCAAAGAAGGTGCGACTAAAGATGAAGCCGCCGATGTCAAGAAGCAGTTAGAAGAAGCTGGCGCAACCGTCGAAGTCAAATAAGTCTTTTGACAAAATTACCAACAGAAATCTGTACAGGGCCGGTGGGTTATCCTGTCGGCCTTGTATTGGGTTGCTCTGGTAAGTAAAGCGCAATGAAAATCCTGTGATAAGGGTTTTCGGTATTTTTGTAGTCAAAGAACATATTTTGAGGAACTGTAATGGCCTATTCCTACACTGAAAAGAAACGCATACGTAAGGATTTTGGTAAACATCCTAAGATCATGGATGTGCCTCTCTTATTAGCGATGCAGCTTGATTCGTATCGTAAATTTCTGCAACTGGATGCCACGCCTGAAGAACGAGTAGATGTCGGTCTGCAGGCCGCATTCAAGTCTGTGTTTCCTATCGTGGGTTTCTCGGGTAGCGCCATGCTTGAATATGTCAGCTATCGATTAGTCAACCCAGTGTTTGATGTTAAGGAATGCCAACTCAGAGGTATTACCTACGCTTCATCAATACGCGTTAAGGTTCGATTGGTGATTTATGATAAAGACGCGGGTCTGAATAAGAAAGTTGTTAAAGACATAAAGGAACAGGAAGTCTACATGGGTGAAATCCCGTTAATGACTACAACTGGCGCCTTTGTTATCAATGGTACGGAACGTGTTATCGTTTCTCAGTTACATCGTTCTCCGGGCGTCTTTTTTGAACATGACAAGGGTAAAACGCACTCTTCTGGTAAGTTGCTTTTCTCAGCACGTGTGATTCCCTATCGTGGCTCCTGGCTTGATTTCGAGTTTGATCCAAAAGATCTGGTTTATTGTCGTATCGATCGCCGCAGGAAAATACCTGCGACTATTCTGTTGCGTGCGCTGGGTTATGACACCCAGGAAATACTGGATATCTTTTTTGATACCAACGAATTCAAGATCAGTAAGAAGGGCATTACACTGAGCCTGATCCCGGATCGTTTACGTGGCGAGACCGCAACTTTTGATATTAAAGATAAAAAAGGCAAGGTAATTGTAGAGCAGGAACGTCGAATTACTGCACGCCATATTAAGGAAATAGAAAAAGCCGGGCTTAAGCAGCTAATAGTGCCGAGTGAGTATTTGCTTGAGCAGGTATTGGCAAAAGATATTGTTGATATGGAAACAGGTGAGTTGGTTGCTGCAGCGAACACGGAACTCACAGAAGAACTTCTTGAGCATTTGCTCGAGTATAAAGATTTAACGATTGAAACACTTTATACCAATGATTTGGATCGCGGACCTTATATTGCAGATACATTAAGAATAGATACTTCAACCACACCACTCGAAGCCCAGGTTGAGATTTATCGAATGATGCGACCAGGCGAGCCACCAACAAAGGATTCTGCTGAAAATCTATTCAAGAATCTCTTTTTCAGTCCAGATCGTTATGACTTATCAGCTGTTGGTCGGATGAAATTCAACAGAAGGATCGGCAGTAAAGAAATCATCGGTGAAGGCGTTCTATCCAAAGAAGATATTACCGCCGTGCTTAAACTACTGATCGATATCAAGAATGGTAAAGGCATTGTTGATGATATTGACCATCTGGGTAACAGACGCGTCAGAAGCGTCGGTGAAATGGCAGAAAATCAATTCCGAGTTGGTCTGGTACGCGTTGAGCGTGCAGTTAAAGAACGCCTTGGTTTGGCTGAATCTGAAGGCTTGATGCCTCAGGAAATCATCAATGCCAAACCAGTCTCGGCGGTGGTTAAGGAATTTTTTGGTTCAAGTCAGTTATCACAGTTTATGGATCAGAATAATCCTTTGTCTGAAATAACACACAAACGACGTATTTCAGCGCTCGGTCCTGGCGGATTGACACGTGAACGTGCTGGTTTTGAAGTGCGTGATGTGCATCCAACTCACTATGGTCGCGTATGTCCAATTGAGACACCTGAAGGGCCAAACATTGGTTTGATTAATTCGCTGGCGATCTATGCCCGGACTAATGAGTATGGATTTCTGGAAACACCTTATCGGAAGGTAAGCAATAGTAAGGTAACAGATGAAATTGAATATCTGTCCGCGATTGAAGAAAGTGACTATGTGATTGCTCAGGCGAGTGCAACGACAGATAACAAAGGTCGTTTAACGGACAATCTTGTTTCTAGTCGTCACTTAAATGAGTTCACTTTGCAAACGCCTGATAAAGTCGAATATATGGATGTTTCGCCGAGACAGATTGTCTCCGTGGCAGCTGCATTAATTCCATTTCTTGAGCATGATGATGCCAACAGAGCATTGATGGGATCAAACATGCAACGTCAGGCAGTACCGACACTTCGTGCTGAGAAACCATTGGTTGGAACTGGAATAGAAAGGACGGTGGCATCAGATTCAGGTGTCACAGTGATCGCAGTTCGTGGTGGAATTGTTGACTCTGTCGATGCAAGTCGCATTGTCGTCCGAGTGAATAATGATGAAGTCTCAGCGGGTGAACCTGGTGTTGATATCTATAATCTGACCAAATACACACGTTCCAATCAGAATACCTGTATTAACCAGAAACCATTGGTAAAACCGGGAGATGTGGTTGCAGCAAAAGATGTTCTGGCTGATGGACCTTCGACAGATCTGGGTGAATTAGCACTTGGTCAAAACATGAAAGTCGCATTTATGCCGTGGAATGGCTACAACTTTGAAGATTCAATTCTCATATCTGAACGTCTGGTTAAAGAAGAACGTTTCACAACAATACACATTGAAGAACTTACCTGTGTGGCACGTGATACAAAACTCGGTCAGGAAGAGATATCTGCGGATATTCCTAATGTCAGTGAACACGCGTTGAATAAACTCGATGAATCAGGGATTGTTTTTATCGGTGCTGAAGTCAATGCTGGCGATATCCTCGTCGGTAAAGTGACACCGAAAGGCGAGACGCAGTTAACGCCAGAAGAAAAGCTGTTGAGGGCGATCTTTGGTGAAAAAGCCTCTGATGTGAAAGATACTTCATTACGTGTGTCATCAGGTACCAATGGTACGGTTATCGATGTTCAGGTATTTACCCGTGATGGTGTTGAGAAAGATGCGCGTGCGCTGGAAATTGAAGAATCTGAATTAAAGAGTGTACGCAAGGATCTTGGTGATCAAATGCGTATTATGGAAGAAGGGATTTATCAACGTATAGAGACCTTGTTACTTGGTAAGTTGGCTGAGGGTGGACCAGGTGGCTTGAAACCTGAAACCAAGATTACTAAGGCTTATTTGACAGAAACTCCACGAGAAAAATGGTTAGACATTCGACTCAGAAATGAAGCAGCAAATCGCCAACTTGAACAAATGGCTGAACAACATGGTCGTTTGCATGTTGAATTTGATGAGTTGTTTGAGGAGAAAAGAGCCAAGTTAACTTCGGGTGATGATCTTGCTCCTGGTGTATTGAAGATGGTTAAGGTCTATCTCGCGGTAAAAAGAATTATCCAGCCGGGTGACAAGATGGCTGGACGACACGGAAACAAAGGTGTTATTTCAATGATCGTTCCCGTTGAAGATATGCCGCATACCAAAGATGGTGAACCGGTGGATGTTGTATTAAACCCACTGGGCGTTCCTTCACGTATGAATGTAGGGCAGGTTCTGGAAACTCACTTGGGCTGGGCTGCGAAAGGTCTAGGCAAAAAGATATCCGATATGATGGATGCTCAGGCTGATGTCGGTGCATTGCGAAAATTCCTGGATAAAGTTTACAACACCAGTGGTAAACAGGAAGACCTAAATAGCTTCAGTGATGAAGAAATTTTAGAACTTTCCCGAAATCTGCGAGGTGGTGTGCCTATGGCAACCCCTGTTTTTGATGGTGCCGCAGAGTCGGAGATCAAAGGTATGTTGAAGCTTGCGGACTTACCTGAAAGCGGTCAAATCACACTTTATGACGGACGTACAGGTGATGCTTTCGACAGGCCAGTTACTGTGGGTTATATGTATATGTTAAAACTTAATCATCTGGTTGACGACAAGATGCATGCACGCTCAACGGGACCCTATAGTCTGGTGACACAACAACCCTTAGGTGGTAAGGCGCAATTTGGTGGACAACGTTTTGGTGAAATGGAGGTTTGGGCGCTTGAAGCCTATGGTGCGGCATTTACCTTACAGGAGATGCTCACAGTTAAGTCTGATGACGTCAATGGTAGAACCCAAATGTATAAGAGCATTGTTGATGGCGATCATCGTACAAATCCGGGCATGCCTGAGTCATTTAATGTGCTGGTCAAGGAAATCCGTTCACTCGGCATTAATATTGAATTGAAACAAAAATGATTATGGTACTGACAAGAATGAAATTAAATAATATTGATTTATCAGTAATCCGATATGCCATACACGCAATAAATATGGCATCGTCTCGTGGAGGTAGCAAATCATGAAAGATTTATTAAGGCTTTTAAAACAACAGGGACAAGTCGAGGAGTTTGATGCCATATCGATTGGCCTAGCTTCTCCTGAGAAAATTCGCTCGTGGTCATTTGGCGAGGTCAAGAAACCTGAAACCATCAACTACCGTACATTCAAACCGGAAAGGGATGGTCTTTTTTGTGCCAAGATTTTTGGTCCGGTTAAAGATTATGAATGCCTTTGCGGAAAATATAAAAGATTAAAACATCGTGGTGTTGTCTGCGAGAAATGTGGTGTTGAAGTCACACTTTCGAAAGTGCGTCGTGAACGTATGGGTCATATTGAGTTGGCAAGTCCAGTAGCGCACATTTGGTATTTAAAATCCTTACCTTCCAGAATGGGTTTGATGCTGGATATGACATTGCGTGAAATTGAGCGTGTTCTCTATTTCGAAGCCTATGTTGTCATTGAACCGGGCATGACTGAACTTGAGCGCGGTCAGTTGATGACGGAAGAAACTTATCTGGAAGCCATGGAACAATATGGCGATGAATTTGATGCACGCATGGGTGCAGAGGCGATACGTGAATTATTAATCTCTACAAATATTAAAAGCGAAGTAGACGTTTTACGTGCTGAGATCCCGGAAACCAAATCTGAGACAAAACTCAAAAAAATGACAAAACGATTGAAATTACTCGAGGCATTCATGGCTTCGGGTAACAAACCGGAATGGATGGTTCTGAAAGTATTACCCATTTTGCCACCAGAACTACGGCCATTGGTGCCGCTGGATGGTGGTCGTTTTGCAACATCTGATCTGAATGATCTATATCGTCGTGTGATCAACCGTAATAATCGATTAAAGCGTCTGCTGGATTTAAGTGCGCCAGATATCATTGTGCGTAATGAGAAGCGCATGTTGCAGGAATCTGTTGATGCGTTACTCGATAATGGTCGACGTGGACGCGCGATTACCGGTACTAATAAACTGCCGCTGAAATCATTGGCAGATATGATCAAAGGTAAGCAAGGTCGTTTCCGCCAAAATCTACTGGGTAAACGTGTCGATTACTCGGGTCGTTCCGTCATTGTTGTGGGTCCTAAATTACGTTTACATCAATGTGGTATCCCCAAGAAGATGGCTTTGGAATTGTTCAAGCCATTTATCTTCAGCAAACTCGAATTCAAAGGTTTGGCAACGACCATCAAGGCAGCCAAGAAGCTGGTTGAACGTGAAGGTGCCGAGGTCTGGGATATTCTGGAAGAAGTAATTCGCGAACATCCAATCATGCTTAACCGTGCGCCAACATTGCATAGACTGGGTATTCAGGCTTTTGAACCAATCTTGATTGAAGGTAAAGCAATACAGTTACACCCGCTGGTGTGTACAGCGTTCAATGCTGACTTTGATGGTGATCAGATGGCAGTGCATATTCCACTATCTGTGGAAGCTCAAATTGAAGCACGCACCTTAATGATGTCTACCAATAATGTGCTTTCTCCCGCCAATGGTGAGCCGATTATCGTGCCAACCCAAGACGTTGTGTTAGGCCTCTACTACATGACGCGTGAATCAGCGGATGCCAAAGGTACGGGGATGATATTCACCGATATTGATGAAGTGCATCGTGCCTATGAAACTAAAGTACTGGATCTAAAAGCCAGGATCACAGTGAGAATTCGTGAAATTAGCATTGATGAAAATGGTGATAAAGAAGAAAAACTCAGCCGTGTTGAAACCACAACAGGTAGAGCATTGCTATCTAAAATCTTGCCTGAAGGTCTTGAATTTTCATTGATGAACAAGACGTTGAGTAAAAAGGTCGTTTCGGGCTTAATCGATACGGTCTACAGACGGTTAGGTTTGAAGGCAACGGTCATTTTCGCGGACCAACTGATGTATGCAGGATTTACTTATTCTACTCGTTCAGGTGTTTCTATCGGCATTAATGATATGGTCATACCTGACAATAAGGACAGTATCATCAAGCAGGCAGAAGACAAAGTGCATGGATTTCAGGAGCAATACTCGTCTGGTCTGATTACCAATGGTGAACGTTATAATAAAGTTGTAGATATCTGGTCTCATACCAATGATCAAGTAGCCAAGGCCATGATGGATATATTAGGCTCAGAGACAGTTAAAAACCATAAAGGTGAAACTGTTACTCAGGATTCATTTAATTCTATCTATATGATGGCTGATTCCGGCGCTCGTGGTTCGGCAGCGCAGATTCGTCAGTTAGCTGGTATGCGTGGATTGATGGCCAAGCCAGATGGTTCCATTATTGAAACACCGATTACAGCAAACTTTCGCGAAGGTCTTGATGTGTTGCAGTACTTTATTTCAACACATGGTGCTCGTAAAGGTTTGGCCGATACCGCATTGAAAACAGCAAACTCAGGTTATCTGACACGTCGTTTGGTCGATGTGGCACAGGATCTTGTTGTTGTTGAAGAAGATTGCGGTACAAAAGAAGGTTATGTGGTCAATCAAATCATCGAAGGTGGTGATGTTGTCGAGGCACTGAAAGATCGTGTGCTTGGTCGAGTATTAGCAGAGGATGCGGTTAAAGTTGTAACAGGTGAGGTTGTTGCCGAGCGTGGAACATTGTTAGATGAGCGCTGGGTCGAGATTCTGGATCAGAATGGTATTGATCAGGTTACTGTGCGCTCAGCGATTACTTGTGAGACACGTTATGGTATTTGTGCTGCTTGCTACGGTCGAGATCTGGGTCGTGGAGAATTGGTCGGCATCGGTGAAGCTGTAGGTGTTGTCGCAGCGCAATCGATTGGTGAGCCAGGCACTCAGTTAACAATGCGTACTTTCCATATTGGTGGTGCAGCATCCAGAGCAGCAGCAGTTAGCAATATAGAAGTTAAGTACGGTGGCAAGTTGCGTCGTCTAAACGTCAAAATGTTGAAACATGAAAAGGGACATCAGGTGGTTATCTCTCGTTCGGGGGAAGTCATTATCCAGGATGAAGATGGCCGCGAACGTGAGCGCTACAAGATCCCATACGGTGCAATTTTAACTGTGGATGAAGGTGAAGAAGTTCAGCCTGGGCAAGTCGTTGCTGACTGGGATCCACATACTCATCCAGTGATATCTGAAGTGGCGGGTCGAATCCAATTTTCCGATATGGCCGAAGGGGTCACTGTTGAACGACAAGTTGATGATATTACCGGCCTGACGAGCATGGTGATTATCGACTCAAAGCAAAGGACATCAGCAGCAAAAGATTTACGTCCTATCATCAAACTGGTCGATGCCAAGGGAACAGAGTTGATGATTCCAGGCACCGAGATCCCTGCGCATTATCCGTTACCCGCGAATACAGTGGTTAACATTGAGGATGGTGCTGAGATTAAAGTGGGTGATGTGATTGCCCGTTTGCCTCAAGAATCAGCCAAGACGCGTGATATTACGGGTGGTTTGCCGCGTGTTGCCGATCTCTTCGAGGCCAGAAAGCCGAAGGAACCTGCCATTATGGCTGAGATCACTGGTACCGTCAGTTTTGGCAAGGAAACCAAAGGCAAGCAACGTCTGGTGATCACTGGTCTTGATGGAGAGCATTATGAATGCCTGATACCCAAGTGGCGACATATCACCGCATTTGATGGTGAACATGTTGCACGAGGTGAAAGCATTGCCGATGGACCACCAATGCCGCATGACATCTTGCGTTTAAAAGGTGTGCACGCATTGGCCAATTACATTGTGACTGAGATTCAGGAAGTCTACAGGCTGCAAGGTGTGAAGATTAATGACAAGCATATTGAAGTCATTGTCAGGCAGATGTTACGCAAGGTAGAAATTACGGATTCTGGTGACACAAAACTCCTGCGCGGCGAACAGATTGAAAAGTCCAGGGGTCTTGATGAAAATGAGAAGATGATTGCTGAAGATAAGCTGCCAGCCAAGTGGGATCCTGTGCTTTTGGGTATCACCAAGGCATCACTGTCGACGGAATCATTTATTTCAGCTGCTTCTTTCCAGGAAACCACCCGCGTTCTGACCGAAGCCAGTGTTTGTGGCAAGGTCGATGATCTCAGGGGATTGAAGGAAAATGTGATTGTTGGGCGTCTGATCCCTGCAGGAACAGGACTTTCCTACCACACAAAGAGGAAAGATAGAGCGACTGCAGAACAAATGATAATGGAAAAAGCATCAGAGCTTATTCCGCTGGTGACTGCGGAATCTGAAGATGGGGTATCAAATCAGGAAGAAGGCGTGCCAACAACATAAATAATGGGGTTTATGGCTTGACGGGTGACCCGTCAAGCCATAGAATTCCGCTTCTTTGTCAGGACGGATTATAGATCGCGCCTGACAATTTGTTTTGGGGCTTGAGAATGTTTGGAGGAAGGTGGTGATTAGCCTCCTGATGTTAGAGTCTGGATCATTCAGATAACCCGTTAAAAAACTAACCGTGTGTCTAGTTGAGAAGTTTATCTAGCGCTATGGAGAGGGTCTTTTTGACTCACTTTAATGGGTTTATTTATATAGATTAACTGGATAGAAAATAGCAAAATCGAATATGACGACGATCAATCAATTAGTTAGAAAACCGCGAAAACGCCAACGTGTGATAAGTAACGTGCGTGCGTTGGAAGCTTGTCCGCAAAAACGAGGCGTTTGTACTCGAGTCTATACAACGACTCCGAAAAAACCTAACTCGGCCCTTCGTAAAGTAGCGCGTGTCAGGTTAACTAATGGCCATGAAGTGTCGACTTATATCGGTGGTGAAGGACACAACTTGCAGGAACACTCTGTGATATTGATCCGCGGTGGTCGTGTTAAGGATTTACCAGGTGTTCGCTATCACACCGTTCGTGGAACGCTTGATACATCAGGCGTGAGTGATAGACGTAATGGTCGTTCAAAATACGGTACTAAACGTCCGAAATAATTAAGTTAACAAAAGCTAGCAGAAGTTAAATAGCAGAATTTTAATAGAGTACTAATATGTCAAGAAGAAGAGTTGCTGAGAAGAGAGAGAGCCTGCCTGATCCAAAGTATGGTGATCAGACACTAGCGAAGTTTATCAATATGATTATGCAAAGCGGTAAAAAATCAGTTGCAGAAAAGATTGTGTATGGGGCTTTAGGTGTCATGGGTAAGAAAGATAATGCTGAGCCATTAGAACTTTTCACCAAAGCGCTCGAAAATGTCAAACCAACGGTTGAAGTTAAATCCAGACGTGTTGGTGGTGCAACTTATCAGGTGCCTGTAGAAGTACGTCAGGCAAGAAGTATTACATTGGCGATGCGTTGGTTAGTTGATGCAGCCAAAAAGAGAAGTGAAAAAAATATGGGTTTACGTCTGGCAGGAGAATTGCTGGATGCTTCAGAGAATAAAGGATCAGCGATCAAGAAGCGTGAAGATACGCATAAGATGGCTGAAGCGAATAAAGCATTCTCGCATTTCCGCTGGTAAGTTTTTAGAAATTAGTTATTGAAATTTTAATTGTAGATATAAATAAAGTGCCAAGAACAACACCAATAGAACGCTATCGCAATATCGGCATCATGGCCCATATTGACGCTGGCAAAACGACAGCGACAGAGCGCATTCTGTTCTACACTGGCGTCTCGCATAAAATTGGTGAAGTTCATGACGGTGCTGCGACTATGGACTGGATGGAACAAGAGCAGGAGCGAGGAATCACAATCACTTCAGCTGCTACGACATGTTTCTGGAAAGGTATGTCAGGACAATATGACGAGCATCGCATCAATATTATTGATACCCCAGGACACGTTGATTTTACGATTGAAGTTGAACGCTCATTACGCGTCCTGGATGGTGCTTGTGCCGTATTCTGTGCAGTCGGTGGCGTTGAGCCACAGTCTGAAACAGTCTGGAGACAGGCAAATAAATATAAAGTCCCGCGCATGGCATTCGTTAACAAAATGGATCGCGCAGGTGCTGATTTCCTCAGAGTTGTTGAACAAATTAATCATCGACTAGGCAGTAATGCCGTACCGATGCAGATTGCGATTGGTAATGAAGAGAATTTTGAAGGTGTTGTTGACCTTATCAGGATGAAAGCGATCTATTGGGAAGAGGCCAATATGGGCTCAAAATATGAAGAGCGTGATATTCCAGCCGATCTGCAAATCCTTTGTGAAGAATGGCGCGAGAATTTGGTTGAATCTGCAGCTGAGGCCAATGAAGAATTGATGGAGAAATACCTTGAAGGTGTTGATTTGTCGGAAGCAGATATTAAAAAAGGTATCCGTAGTAGAACATTAGCGAATGAGGTTGTCCCAGCTTTCTGCGGTTCTGCCTTTAAAAACAAAGGTGTTCAGGCATTATTGGATGCTGTTATTGATTACATGCCATCTCCAACCGATGTGTTAGCTATAAAAGGGATTCTGGATGATGGTAAAGGCACGGAAGCAGAACGGCCATCAACGGATGACGCCCCGTTTGCCGCATTGGCTTTTAAAATTGCAACAGATCCTTTCGTAGGCAACCTGACATTTTTTAGAGTGTATTCCGGAGTATTGAATTCTGGAGATACCATCTACAACCCGGTGAAGAGTAAGAAGGATCGTGTAGGTCGTTTATTGCAAATGCATGCAAACAGTCGTGTTGAGATTAAAGAAGTCAGAGCGGGTGATATTGCTGCTGCTGTTGGCCTCAAAGATGTAACCACAGGTGATACGCTGTGTGATATAGACAATGTGATTACATTAGAGCGTATGGATTTTCCAGAACCAGTGATAGCTGTTGCTGTGGAACCCAAGACCAAAGCAGATCAAGAGAAGATGGGCATAGCTTTGGGGAAACTGGCCCATGAAGATCCCTCTTTTCGAGTTTCAACTGATGAAGAATCTGGTCAGACCATTATTGCTGGCATGGGTGAGCTGCATCTGGAAATCATTGTTGATCGAATGAAACGCGAATTTGGTGTTGGAGCAAATGTAGGGAAACCTCAAGTCGCCTATCGCGAAACAATTCGAAAAACCGTTGAAAAAGTTGAAGGTAAATTCGTTCGTCAGTCTGGCGGTCGCGGTCAATATGGACATGTGGTATTCAAACTGGAACCACAGACACCGGGCGCAGGCTATGAATTTATTAATGAAGTTGTTGGTGGCGCAGTACCTAAAGAATATATCTCTGCAGTAGATAAGGGCGTGCAGGAGCAAATGGTTAATGGCATCCTCGCGGGTTTCCCTATTGAAGATGTAAAAGTCACTTTGTTCGATGGTTCCTATCATGATGTTGACTCAAATGAAATGGCGTTTAAAATCGCCGGCTCGATGGGATTCAAGGCAGGTGCCATCCAGGCAGATCCAGCATTATTGGAGCCAGTGATGAAGGTAGCAATTGTGACACCTGAAGAATATATGGGAACAGTGAATGGCGATCTAAACAGACGTCGCGGAATATTGCTGGGGACTGAAGATTCTCCTGCAGGAAAAGTGATACGTGCAGAAGTACCTTTGTCTGAAATGTTCGGGTATGCAACCGATCTACGTTCAGCAACCCAAGGTCGTGCCACGTATTCGATGGAATTTGAAAAATATAATGAGATCCCGGCAAATATCGCTGAGGCCATTATTAATAAGCATCATTAATAACAACCATTAATTAACGTATTTTAAGATAAGAGGTGATTAGCTGTGTCGAAGGAGAAATTTGAACGCACGAAGCCGCATGTAAATGTGGGCACAATAGGTCACGTTGATCATGGCAAGACGACCCT
>JBLHKO010000052.1:0-15363 GCA_047620145.1 Gammaproteobacteria bacterium
GAAGCTGAATTTACCGTGAGTCCTAGTTTATAGACTGACGGAAGTTCTACATATCAGTATTTATTAACCTTGAGAGTTCAAATGAAAGATTCATTAACAGGCGCATGTGCATGTCGAGCAATTCAATATGAATGTACATCTGAACCCGTTTTTTCCTGGAAATGTCATTGCCGAGATTGTCAGCGTGCCAGTGGCAGTATGTTGTGTCCGGTTATGTATGTGCCAAAAACTGCATTAAAAATCACAGGGCAGGCAAAATTTTATGAAGTTAAAGCAGAGAGTGGCAATGCTGTTCGTCGAGGTTTCTGTGCAGACTGTGGTTGTCCTGTTTTTATCGACGCGGAACTTGTTCCTGATCTGATGGGATTGTGGGCGGCAAGTCTGGATGATCCTAATCGTTTCTCACCGCAGGTTGAGGTTTGGACAGGTAGTGCTCAATCATGGACTAGTCTACATCCTGGTTTGGACAAATGTGATCAAGCACCGAGCGCTGAACAAATGGAAAAGATTCTGGCATTGTAATATTGAACAAAAAATCATGCGATGGTATTTAAGCTAAGCATGTCGTAAATAAAAAACTAAAATAGCTGGAGGAAAGTGATGAAATTGTATGACTGCCAAGTAGCGCCCAACCCACGTCGCGCACGTATGTTCCTAGCTGAGAAGGGAATCGAATTAGAAAAAATTGAAATCGATATTCTTGGTGGTGAAAATCTTGAAGATGATTTTCTTAGGATTAATCCTCGTGGCTTGTTACCGGTACTTGAACTTGATGATGGCACCCTTATTGATGAGGCTATGGCGATCTGTCGTTACTTTGAAGAAGTTCAACCTGAACCTGTTTTACTCGGACATGACTTACGTGAAAAGGCGATCATAACGAGTCGTCAACGTAAAATGGAATTCGACGGTATGATTTCATCATCCGAGGTGTTTCGTAATCAACATGAGAAATTTGCGAAACGCAGTATACCTGGAGGTGGTAAAGATGCGATTTCTGCTATCCCGGCCTTGATCGGTCGAGGACAGCAAACACTCGATCGTTTTTTCGGGTGGCTTGAAACCTATCTCGGAGAAGGGCCATATCTAGCCGGAGAACATTTTACTATGGTTGATATCACGGCTATCTGTGCCATAGGCTTTGCGGCCTGGTCTGATATACATATCCCCGAAAAGAATTTACTCACTAAAAAATGGTATGAAGAGGTGTCGGCACGACCTAGCTTCGAAGCATGAACTGTACTGTTCATATGAATTATTCTGTAGGTCATATAAACTCTATGAGACAACTATAAACGTACAATTTTCTCCTATTGATTTACATTTGTTTTAATAAACAAACAAAGACTCAATATCTAAAAGTAATAGATTTTCAAAACCAAGGGGTATGTCGTGATTAGATCATTGGCTAATTTCTTTACCCGCATTATGCAACGCTGGTTACCAGACGCATTTTTATTCGCGATTGTTCTTACGTTCGTAGTGCTCATCGGCGGTATTATCGTAGAAGATAAATCGGCCAACCAGATGATTGGTTTTTGGGGTGGTGGGATATGGAATCTATTAACATTTTCCATGCAGGCACTCCTGACTCTGGTAACAGGGCATGTGTTGGCTCAAACATCGCTTGTTAAGAGTAGCTTGCGGTCAATCGCAGGCTTCGCACGCACTCCAAGCCAAGCGATAATCTTGATGACGGTCATCGCATTAATCAGTGGTTGGATTAATTGGGGATTTGGATTAATAGCCAGTGCTCTTCTTGCAAGGGAAATTGCACAGCAGGTAAAAGGCGTGCATTACCCATTACTAGTTGCTGCAGCTTATTCTGGTATGTTGATTTGGCATGCAGGGCTTTCTGGAACCATTCCATTAAAAATTGCGATTGCTGATGGTGATACTTTGGGGCAATTAATGGGAGGTCAGTCGATCCCCGTGAGCGAAACAATCTTTAGTACGCCAGTACTTATGATTAGCGCATTGTTACTACTAACAGTTCCAATAGTCTTTCGTTTGATGATGCCGGCAGAAAATCATGTGAGTGAAATTCCTACCGCTTTAATACATACCGTCGTAGATGATTCTCCAATTGTGGGTAAGATGACCCCTGCTGAAAAACTTGAAAACAGTATGTTGGTCTCGTTGCTCCTCAGTGGCATGGGTCTCTATTATCTATTTGGTTATTTCATGGATGGCGGGAAACTCGGTCTAAATAGTCTAAATATGATTTTCCTGATGCTGGGACTTTTATTACAAAAAACGCCGGCAAATTATTTACGCGCCTTAAACGTGGCGATTCAAAGTACCACTGGGATTGTGCTGCAATTTCCTCTTTATGCCGGGATCATGGGCATGATGGTGAATTCTGGATTGGCAATTTCAATCAGTGAATGGTTTGTTGGTATATCAACAGCCGATACATTTGCCTTATATACATTTCTTAGTGCCGGGATCGTTAATTTTTTTGTCCCCTCTGGCGGTGGCCAATGGGCGGTTCAGGCGCCGATAGTTATGCCCGCCGCCGCCGCCTTAGGTGTGCCATTAAATCAGGCGGCGATGGCCGTTGCCTTTGGTGATGCCTGGACCAATATGATTCAGCCATTTTGGGCACTACCTCTGCTAGGCATCGCCGGTTTGGGGATTAAGGATATTATGGGTTACTGTACAGTGGTGTTGCTTTGGTCAGGTGTGGTGATAGGATTGGGTATATACTTTCTATTTTAGTGGTACTAATATCTGCTTATAACACTATATTGTCGACAATATAGTTACTATGTGTTAATTTAATTCAGTACTTCCTCTTATATTAGTTATATTGTCAACAATGTGAGCTTAAGCTTAAATGTCTGAACCACTTGTAAAAGAACAAATAGCTTTTTCAACGATTGCAGACAAAGTCTGTGAAAAACTACAAGTCGCCATTGTTGAAGGCATCATTCCGGCGGGTTCCAAAATTAGTGAGCCAGCTTTGGCTAGTGAGTTTGGTATCAGTCGAGGTCCATTACGAGAGGCATTAAGCCGGCTTGAAGCCTGTAACTTGATAGAAAGGACACCTAATGTTGGTGCTCGGGTTGTATCACTTACACGACAAAATCTTCTCGAGATTTATCTGATACGTGAATCACTAGAAGGTTTAGCTGCAGGATTGGCAGCGAAAAATATGAGTGATACAGATATTGATGAACTTGAGGCACTGCTTGTCGAACACGAACAACAAATAAAACAAGATCAGAGTTATTATCAAAAAGAAGGTGATATGGATTTTCATTTTCGAATTATTAAAGGCAGTAAAAATACACATTTAATTGATATGTATTCGAATGACCTTTACCACTTAATTCGACTTTATCGATATCAATTCGGTATGGTGAGTAAACGTGTACCACGTGCTTTTGTAGAACACGAGCAAATCGTCGATGCAATACGCCAACGAGATGATGAGTTGGCGCAGTTTTTAATGTCCCGTCATATCCGTAGTTCACGCAAGAATGTCGAGAAAATGCTGGATGAACATCTTGCTATAACAGATTAGTTACACAGGGAAACATTTTAATGAGTAATAAATTGGTTTCGCCAGGAGCACGCTTTCGGCTCGCTGTTGAAGAAGAAAAACCATTACAAGTTGTTGGTGCTATAAACGCCTATCATGCACGTCTGGCAGATGCTACTGGTTATCGAGCCTTATATATTTCGGGTGGTGGCGTAGCGGCAGGATCTTGCGGTATACCTGACTTGGGTATTACCACCATGGAAGATGTTTTAATCGATCTTCGTCGCATAACTGATGTGACTGACTTACCTGTATTGGTCGATATAGATACCGGTTGGGGCGGTGCTTTGAATATTGCCAGGACCATTCGTTCAATGATTAAGGCCGGTGCTGCGGCCGTTCATATTGAAGATCAGGTTCAACAAAAACGTTGTGGTCATCGTCCAAACAAAGCAATTGTTACTCAAGCAGAGATGGTTGACCGCATTAAGGCTGCCGTTGACGCGAAAACTGATCCTGATTTTGTCATTATGGCAAGAACCGATGCCTTGTCAGTAGAAGGACTGAATGCTGCGGTAGATCGTGCATGTGCCTGTGTTGAAGCGGGTGCCGATATGATATTTCCCGAAGCCATGACCGAACTTGACATGTATAAAAAATTTGTTGACGCAGTCGGTGTTCCAGTACTGGCAAATATAACTGAATTTGGTTCAACACCATTATTTACAACTGAAGAGTTGGCCTCGGTCAATGTTAGTTTGGCACTGTATCCACTATCTGCTTTTCGAGCAATGAATGCAGCAGCCTTAAAAGTTTATTCAAGCTTGCGTGAAGAAGGCACACAAAAAAATGTAGTAGACCTAATGCAGAGTCGAGCAGATCTCTATGATTACCTGGCTTATCACGATTACGAACAAAAACTGGATGAACTATTTTCGGGAGACAATCAATGACTAAAAATACAATACAAAAACCTAAACCTAAAAAATCCGTCGCATTAAGTGGTACTACAGCAGGTAATACAGCCTTATGCACGGTTGGTTTGACAGGTAATGATCTACATTATCGTGGTTACGACATTCTGGATATTGCTGATACATGTGAATTTGAAGAGATTGCCTATCTCTTAGTACACGGCAAATTACCAACAACAGCTGAGCTAAGTAATTACAAAACAAAATTGCAATCATTGCGTGGATTGCCTATGGCTGTGAAAAATTCATTAGAGCAATTGTCACCGTCGGCTCATCCGATGGATGTGTTACGCACGGGATGTTCTGTTTTGGGCGCCGTGATGCCAGAAAAGGAAGATCATAATTCAGCAGGTGCAAGAGACATCGCTGATAAATTGATGGCGTGTTTTGGCTCGATGTTGCTCTATTGGTATCACTACGCAGTTAATGGCACTCGTATAGAAGTAGAAACAGATGATGACTCTATTGGGGGTCATTTCTTGCATCTCTTACACGGCAAGAAACCTTCGGCCTCATGGGTGCGTGCGATGCATACCTCATTAAACTTATATGCGGAACATGAATATAACGCCTCGACATTTGCTGGACGTGTTATTGCAGGTACAGGTTCTGATATGTTCTCCAGTATTACTGGTGCAATTGGTGCATTGCGTGGACCTAAACACGGTGGTGCAAACGAAGTCGCGTTTGAGATACAACAACGCTACGCAAGTCCTGATGAAGCTGAAGCAGACATTAAAGAACGTATAGCACGTAAAGAAATCGTGATTGGTTTTGGTCATCCAGTTTATACAACAGGTGATCCACGAAATAAAATGATTAGAGACGTTGCCAAACGCTTGGGTACACAAGCTAAAAATTTGAAGATGTATAAAATTGCCGAGCGACTTGAAAAGGTGATGTGGGCGGAAAAGAAAATGTTCCCTAACCTTGATTGGTATTCAGCGGTGTCTTATTCATTGATGAATGTACCTACTGCGATGTTTACACCTTTGTTCGTGATTGCTCGAACATCAGGTTGGGCTGCACATGTCATTGAACAACGTGAAGACGGCAAGATTATTCGACCCAGTGCCAATTATGTCGGGCCGAAAAACCAGAAGTTTGTGCCGATTTCAAAGCGCAAATAACCTGTTAATAAAACATCAAAATTAGAAATCATGAACACAAATTATAGAAAACCCCTACCTGATTCTGATCTGGATTACTTTGATACCCGTGAAGCGGTTGAAGCAATCAAGCCCGGTGGGTATGCGAGTTTGCCTTATACATCCCGTGTATTGGCGGAACAACTTGTGCGTCGTTGTGATCCGACTGAGCTGACAGACTCCCTGATTCAGATTATCGAACGTAAGCAAGATCTTGACTTCCCTTGGTATCCAGCACGAGTGGTTTGTCATGATATTTTGGGGCAGACTGCTTTAGTCGATCTGGCTGGTCTGCGTGATGCGATTGCAGAGCAGGGAGGTGATCCAGCCAAGGTTAACCCTGTGGTACCCACACAGTTAATCGTTGATCATTCGCTGGCCGTTGAACACGATGGTTTTGATCCAGATGCGTTTGAAAAAAATCGTGCTATTGAGGATCGTCGTAACGAAGACCGTTTTCACTTTATCGAGTGGACCAAGACTGCGTTTGACAATGTAGACGTCATACCTGCCGGAAATGGCATTATGCACCAGATTAATCTGGAAAAGATGTCACCGGTGATTCAGGTGCGGCCAGATGAAAATGGTAAACGTGTGGCTTTTCCCGATACCTGTGTCGGCACTGACAGTCACACTCCTCATGTTGATGCTTTAGGAGTTATCGCCATTGGCGTCGGTGGTCTTGAGGCCGAAACTGTCATGCTGGGTCGCCCAACCATGATGCGTTTGCCAGACATTATTGGTGTGAAACTGACCGGTAAGCGTCAGCCGGGTATAACGGCTACTGATATTGTCTTAGCAATAACCGAATTTTTGCGTAACGAGAAAGTTGTTTCCGCCTACCTTGAATTCTTTGGTGAAGGTGTCGCAGGACTCACTATTGGTGACCGCGCTACGATATCCAATATGACACCAGAATACGGTGCCTCTGCTGGAATGTTCTATATCGACGAGCAGACCATCGATTATTTGAAATTGACCGGTCGTGAACCAGAACAAGTCGCGCTGGTAGAAAACTACGCCAAAGTAACTGGTCTGTGGGCTGATGATCTCAAACAGGCTGAATATGAGCGTGTACTGACATTTGATCTGTCATCGGTCGGTCGCAATATGGCGGGACCATCAAATCCACATCGACGTTTGCCGACTTCTGATTTGGTCTCTCGCGGTATCGCTGTTGGACTAGACAAGGCAAACGCAGAAGAAGCAGAAGGTAAAATGCCAGATGGCGCGGTGATCATAGCGGCGATCACCTCCTGCACTAATACCAGTAACCCGCGCAACATGGTTGCCGCTGGTCTGGTAGCACGCAATGTCAATGCACTGGGTTTAGTGCGTAAGCCTTGGGTTAAAACTTCTTTCGCGCCAGGTTCCAAGGTAGTCCAACTGTACCTGGAAGAATCTGGTCTGCTACCCGAGCTGGAAAAGCTCGGCTTTGGTATTGTGGGCTTTGCCTGTACCACCTGTAATGGCATGAGTGGTGCGCTGGATCCTATGATCCAAAAAGAAGTCATCGACCGTGATCTATACGCAACTGCCGTACTGTCAGGTAACAGAAACTTCGATGGCCGTATCCATCCTTATGCCAAACAAGCCTTCCTTGCCTCACCACCGCTGGTGGTTGCCTACGCCATTGCCGGTACCATTCGTTTTGATATTGAGAAGGATGTACTAGGCATCGATAAAGAGGGTAATCCGATAACGCTGAAAGATATCTGGCCTAGCGATGAAGAAATTGATTCGATTGTCAAAGAAAGTGTTAAGCCTGAACAGTTCAATCAGATTTACATCCCGATGTTCAATCTGGGTAAGGCAGCCGCAGCCGTAAGTCCATTGTATGACTGGCGTCCTCAGAGTACTTATATCCGTCGTCCTCCCTATTGGGAAGGCGCATTGGCGGGTGAACGTACTATGAAGGGCATGCGTCCACTGGCGGTACTCGGTGACAACATTACTACCGATCATCTGTCGCCTTCCAATGCGATTATGCTGAATAGTGCTGCCGGTGCTTACCTGGAGAAGATGGGCCTGCCTGAAGAAGATTTTAATTCTTATGCGACGCACCGTGGTGATCACCTCACCGCACAGCGTGCAACTTTCGCTAATCCAAAGTTGTTAAACGAAATGTGTCGTGACGATAACGGCGAAGTAAAGCAAGGTTCATTGGCACGCATTGAACCAGAAGGTAAAGAGAGTCGTATGTGGGAGGCCATAGAAACCTACATGCAACGTAAGCAACCATTGATCATTATCGCCGGTGCTGACTACGGTCAGGGTTCTTCCCGTGACTGGGCGGCCAAGGGTGTTCGCTTAGCGGGTGTGGAAGCTATTGTGGCCGAAGGTTTCGAACGTATACACCGTACCAACCTTGTGGGTATGGGTGTTTTACCGCTTGAGTTCAAGGCCGGTGAAAACCGCAATACCTACGCTATCGATGGTACAGAGATTTACGATGTGATTGGTGAGATATCACCACGTGCGGATATGACTGTAGTGATGACACGTGGCAACGGTGACACTGTTGAGATTTCGGTAACCTGCCGCCTTGATACTGCCGAAGAAGTACATGTGTATGCAGCTGGTGGCGTATTACAGCGATTCGCTCAAGATTTCCTTGAATCTAACGTAGCTTAAGCAGTAGATAAAACATGAGCCAAGCCCCACAGATCAGGATCCCCGCTACTTATATCCGCGGAGGCACTAGCAAAGGCGTGTTCTTTAATCTTGCAGACCTGCCAGTATCGGCACAGGTGCCAGGTGTTGCACGTGATGCCGTATTGTTACGCGTGATCGGCAGCCCTGATCCATACGGAAAGCATACCGATGGCATGGGAGGCGCGACATCCAGTACCAGCAAAATAGTGATTCTGTCTAAAACCAGTCAGCCGGATCATGATGTTGATTACCTGTTTGGTCAGGTGTCTATTGATAAGGCCTTTGTTGACTGGAGTGGTAATTGCGGCAACCTGACTGCCGCAGTAGGTTCATTTGCCATCAGTAACGGTCTGGTTGATGACAGCCGCATCCCAGAGAACGGTCTGGCTATCGTGCGTATTTGGCAGGCCAATATTAACAAGACCATCATTGCACACGTCCCTATAACTAATGGCGAAGTTCAGGAAACAGGTGACTTCGGACTCGACGGTGTGACGTTTCCTGCTGCAGAGGTGAAGGTGGAATTCATTAATCCTGCCGATGGTGAAGGGGCGATGCTTCCCACTGGCAATCTAGTAGATGATCTGGAAGTACCGGGTGTGGGCACATTTCAGGCCACTATGATCAATGCGGGTATTCCTACAATTTTTCTTAATGCTGAAGACATTGGTTATACCGGCAAAGAATTACAAGATGCGATTAACAACGATGATAAAGCACTTGCGATGTTCGAGACTATTAGGGCATACGGCGCCGTGCGCATGGGGCTAATTGAAAATATCAAAGAAGCTGCGGATCGACAACACACTCCTAAAGTCGCTTTTGTTGCCAAGCCGAGTGACTATGTTGCTTCTAGTGGAAAAAATATCAGTGCTGCAGAGATTGATTTGAATGTGCGTGCGCTGTCCATGGGTAAATTACATCATGCCATGATGGGTACCGCTGCTGTGGCAATTGGTACTGCAGCCGCAATTCCGGGTACGTTGGTGAATCTTGCTGCCGGTGGTGGTGAACGGAACGTAGTTACCTTCGGACATCCTTCGGGCACCCTGTGTGTCGGTGCCGAGGCCGTTCAGAAAGAGGGTGAATGGACCGCGACCAAGGTGGTCATGAGTCGCAGTGCTCGGATTCTTATGGAAGGTTGGGTGCGTGTTCCTGGTGATGTTTTCTGAACGATTATGTAGAGAATTAATATGTCACGCCTTAGCCATATTGCCATTAATGATAGCCCAGGATGATTACTAGGGATTCTCTCAGGCGGACAGTATTTTATGCCTGCTTGTCAGCTGATGAACAATGAACGACATTTATGACAAACGTTCAGTTTATTACGTATCAGATAGAACAGGTAAAACTGCTGAATATCTTGGACATAGCTTGCTTTCACAATTTGATGGAATTGAATTTTCACACAAAACATACGCATTTGTATGTACGGAAATAGAAGCACATTTTGTCGCGAGTGAGATACAAAAAGATATGCTTGATTCCGGGGTGCAACCTATAGTGTTTAGTACCTTGGTTAATGATGAGATACATCAATTTATTTCTTCTACTGATGCCTGTGTTATCAGTTTGTTTAATTCTTTTATCGAACCACTGGAGAAAAGTTTGCACATCGAATCATCCCATACGATCGGCAAGCCACAAAAAGGATATGGCAATGAGGGATATAAAAAGCACATGGATGCGATCGATTTTACTTTGAAAAATGATGATGGTATTAGAACGAATCAATTTGAAGAAGCAGATGTTATTTTGATTGGGGTGTCTCGATCGGCAAAGACACCGACTTGTCTATACCTTGCAATGAATTTTTCGATAAAGGCCGCCAACTACCCGTTAACTGATGATGACCTGATAAATGATTATTTGCCGAAATTTTTAATGCCCTATATAGACAAGATTGTTGGTTTAACTATTCAAGCTGATCAACTTTCTGCAATTCGCCAACAACGTCGTCCCAAAACTGATTATGCGAGCCTTAAAAAATGTCAGGAAGAAATAAAGCAAGCTGGAATTATTATGCTTAATCACAAGATATATACGCTTGATTCTACGGCAATGTCCATTGAAGAAATTGCTGTAAATTTAGTTAAAGAAAAAGAATTATTGAAAAATAATTAAATTGATAAGGAATTTTTAATCATTTAATCGTAATGCTGACATATGAATAAACCAATCCATAATGAATACATCGTGCCATTTCGTGAATTATCCATGAAAGATGTCGCGCATGTCGGTGGCAAAAACGCCTCGCTCGGAGAAATGATCGGCAATCTTGCCGGTGCTGGCGTCAGTGTTCCCGATGGTTATGCCACGACAGCAAAGGCCTTCTGGGATTTTCTTGAGCATGATCAATTAAAGCAACGTATTTATGATCGCTTGGATGGTTTAAATATTGAGGATGTAAAGGAATTAGCCAAAGCCGGGACTGAAATTCGACAATGGATTACCGAAGCTCCGTTTCAGGAGGAACTTGAACAATCCATTATTGATGCATACCAGTCGATGTCTGCTGATAATAAAGACGGTGTTTCAGTCGCAGTAAGATCATCTGCGACTGCAGAGGATTTGCCTGATGCATCTTTTGCTGGGCAACAAGAAACATATCTCAATGTTCGTGGTATTGAAGACGTATTACTAAAGGTTAAAGAAGTTTTTGCATCTTTATATAACGATCGTGCAATTTCATATCGTGTACACCAAGATTTTGCACATGAAGATGTTGCACTATCGGCAGGTTTGCAACAGATGGTGCGCAGTGATATTGGCGTTAGCGGCGTCATGTTTACCCTGGATACTGAATCAGGTTTTGATGACGTGGTTTTTATTACCGGTAGTTACGGGTTGGGAGAGACAATAGTACAGGGTGCCGTCAATCCAGATGAATATTATGTTTACAAAAAATCTCTCGCGGCAAATAAGCCGGCAATTTTGAGTCGAAGTGTTGGTAGTAAAGCCATAAAAATGATTTATAACAATGACCCCGATTCAGATGATCTGGTAAAAACAGTTGATGTTTCAATTGAAGAATCAACAGTATTTTGTCTTACTGATGAACAATTGACAGACCTTGCGCGTCAGGCCGTGATCATTGAAAAACATTACGGTTGCCCAATGGATATTGAATGGGCACTTGATGGTGAAAGCGGAAAAATATTCATAGTCCAGGCACGACCAGAAACAGTACAAAGTCGTGAAAATGCAAACATTATTGAACGCTATCAACTGAACGAAAGCAGTCAGTTGTTGATTAGTGGAGCTGCCATCGGTCAAAAAATTGGAGCAGGCAAAGCCAGAGTCATTGATAAGTTGGAAGATATGGATGACATGCAAGATGGTGATGTATTAGTGACCGAAATGACTGACCCAGATTGGGAGCCGATCATGAAACGTGCGTCAGCAATTGTGACTAATCGTGGCGGTCGAACTTGTCATGCCGCTATCATAGCGCGTGAGTTAGGTGTGCCAGCAGTGGTTGGATGTGGTGATGCAACCACTAAAATTCAGTATGGCGATGAAGTTACTGTAGTCTGTTCAGAAGGAGAGAATGGACATGTCTACGAAGGTCTACTGGATTTTCAAGTTAACCGGGCAGAACTCGACAACATGCCGCCGGCACCACTAAAAATTATGATGAATGTTGGTAACCCCGGCAAGGCAATGTCTTTCGCATCAATTCCTAATTTCGGTGTTGGCCTTGCACGTCTTGAATTTATTATTAATAACAAAATTGGTATTCATCCGCGTGCATTACTTGAATATGCCGAGCAAGAAAAGGTTGTGAAGGCAGCGATTGATGAACGTATTAGACCTTATGGTGATCCTGTCGATTTTTACGTTAAAAATATTGCGGAAGGTGTTTCAACTTTAGCTGCAGCATTCGCACCTAATCCAGTTATCGTTCGCTTGTCTGATTTTAAATCTAATGAATATGCCAATCTAATCGGCGGTGAGCGTTACGAACCCAAAGAAGAAAACCCCATGATTGGTTTTCGCGGGACATCGCGTTATCTATCAGATGAATTTGAAGCTTGTTTTGAATTGGAATGTCGAGCACTTCGTTATGTGCGTGAAGAAATGGGTCTGGAAAATGTTTGGGTGATGGTGCCATTTGTCCGCACTGTGGGGCAGGCAAAAGATGTCGTTGATTTATTAGAAAAGAATGGTCTAAAACGGGGTAAGAACGGATTGAAGTTGATCATGATGTGTGAAGTACCGAGTAATGCAATCCTGGCTGATCAATTCCTGGAATACTTTGATGGCTTTTCAATCGGTTCAAATGACATGACGCAGTTAACATTAGCACTCGATCGTGATTCTGGATTAGTGTCAGATTTGTTCGACGAACGTGATGAAGCAGTTAAATTTATGTTGAGCCGGGCTATCCAGGCATGCAAAAAAGCAGGAAAGTATATTGGCATTTGCGGTCAAGGGCCCTCTGATCATCCTGACCTTGCCAAATGGCTTGTCGATGAAGGTATTGAGAGTATCTCTTTAAATCCAGATACAGTGATCGATACGTGGTTATATATTGCGGGCGTAGAGAGATGAACAGATAATTAAAGAAATCATTATAATAGTGACGAGAGGTGTCTTCGTAATTTCTTGGATTTTAACTATAAACTATAGAAGTAACTATTTTAGTGATTCAAAATGCAACATTTAATTTATTTAGGAGTTTTTAGTGAATATTGAAAAAAATCGTGTCGTATCTATACATTTTACATTATCTAATGGGGCAGGTGATGAACTTGATGCATCCAAGGGCGGTGAACCCTCAAGTTATATGCATGGAACTGGAAACCTGTTACCTGTAGTAGAAGAAGCATTGGAAGGTAAAACGGTAGGAGATAAGGTACAAATTACCGTGGAGCCAAAAGATGGCTTCGGAGAAACCAAACCTGAGTTAACACGGATGATCCCTGCAAGTTCGTTTGAAGGTGTTAAGAATTTGCAAGAAGGAATGCGACTCGATGCGAAAGATCCTAGTGGACATGTACAGCCAATTATTATTGAAGCAATAACGAAAGACGGGATTATCGTTAATGGAAATCATCCATTGGCGGGACAAGTTTTAAACTTTGATATTTCAGTTGAGTCTATTAGAGAAGCGACGGAAGAAGAAATATCACATGGTCATGCTCACTAGAAATTAAGCGTGTTTATATGTCTGACTATCTTGAAACTTATCAACGTTCATTAAACGAGCCTGAAGGGTTTTGGTTTGATGCTGCGAAAGATATAGATTGGGATAATTCACCAACAAAGATTCTTGAGGATCAAAATGCACCATTCTATCAATGGTATTCCGATGGAAAACTAAACACCTGTTTTAACGCACTTGATAGACATGTCGAAAATGGACGGGCTGATCAATTAGCACTTATTTATGATAGCCCTGTTACTGACACTATAAAACGCTATAGCTATAGAGAGTTACGTGATCACACTGCAAAAATTGCCGGTGTTTTAACAGATCATGGAGTGGTGAAAGGTGATCGAGTAATCATCTACATGCCGATGGTGCCAGAGGCAATCATGGCTGTTTTGGCATGTGCTCGTATCGGTGCTATTCATTCAGTTGTGTTTGGCGGATTTGCCGCGAACGAACTGGCTGCACGGATTAATGATGCGCAACCAAAGCTAATTATTTCTGCTTCCTGCGGCATAGAGGTTAGTCGAGTCATTGAGTATAAACCGTTACTCGATGCTGCCATTGAAACGGCGAGTCATAAACCTGAAGCTTGTCTCATTTTACAGCGTCCTCAATGCCACGCTAATTTGATAGAAGGTCGCGACGTTGATTGGCATGAAGCTTGTGCAATGGCAGAAGCAGTTGCTTGTGTTTCAGTGGCTGCAACCGATCCTTTATATATACTTTACACTTCAGGAACGACAGGTTCACCCAAAGGTGTGGTACGTGATAATGGTGGTCATGCAGTTGCCCTGAAATGGTCTATGAAAAATATCTACAATATTAACCCGGGCGATGTTTTCTGGTCGGCGTCAGATATTGGTTGGGTTGTCGGGCACTCATATATTATTTACGCACCGTTATTACATGGCTGTACAACAGTGATGTATGAAGGCAAACCTATTGGCACACCAGATGCGGGAGCCTTTTGGAGAGTTATAGAAAAACACCAGGTCAAAGCTTTGTTTACAGCACCCACTGCATTTAGAGCTATTAAAGGTAATGATCCTAATGGCGAGTTTATTAAAAAATATGATTTATCCTCATTGAAGATGTTGTTTCTTGCTGGTGAGCGCAGTGATCCTTCTACGCTTGAATGGGCAGAAAAAAAATTACATATTCCAGTGATCGATCATTGGTGGCAGACTGAAACAGGTTGGGCGATTACTGCAAATTGCATGGGTTTGGAGGCGTTCCCAGTTAAGTATGGATCCACATCAAAACCAGTCCCGGGTTTTGATTTACAAATTCTTGATGATCAAGGACAAATTCTCCCGGCAGGGACAATGGGCAAGATGGCATTGAAATTACCTTTACCACCGGGTTGTTTGCTTACGTTATGGAATAATGATCAGGCATTTATTGAATCTTATTTGTCTGTGCACGAGGGTTATTACATTACATGGGATGCAGGTTATATCGATGAGGATGGTGATGTTTGGGTAATGAGTCGACTAGGTGATGTCATTAATGTAGCGGGTCATCGTCTATCAACAGGTGCGATGGAAGAAGTTCTGGCAGCACATCCTGATGTGGCTGAATGTGCTGTCATTGGAATATATGATGAATTGAAAGGTCAATTACCATTAGGGTTAGTGACACTGAACAATGGTGTCACAAGAGATTGTAAAATAATTATTAAGGAACTTATCGAACGAGTACGAATGGAAATTGGACCAGTCGCAGCCTTTAAAAAAGCAATTGTATTAAAACGATTGCCGAAGACTCGTTCTGGAAAAATACTACGTGGCACGATGAAAAAAATTGCAGATGGTGAGGCTTATAAAATTCCTGCAACAATCGATGACGTGACTATTCTTGATGAAATCAGCATAGAATTAAAAAAACTCTGCCACTAAATTAATTTTGAATGATTAAAAAAATACAGGAGAATGTAAC
>JBLHKO010000053.1:0-15135 GCA_047620145.1 Gammaproteobacteria bacterium
TACAGGAGTGTTTGGGGAGGACCGCGTATTGTTTTTACATAACAACTAATGGAATGGTGTTGAGTTTCATAATTCGGTAATTCGTAAATATAAAGTGCGGGGGTGAAATCCTGAGAATAATTAACCGCTGCAGCTTGACCATAATCTGAATTAATTTTGCAAACATGACATACAGATTCTTTGTCTTGAAGAATGTGATCAGTGGCGTGAGCCAGAGAAAACCACTGCGATAACAAAAAAATAGCAAAAAATAAGCGTACTATCCTGTGGTTATTTTTACTGTTGACTTTAATCATTATGTGTTAATTATATAGCATCATATTTTTATAATAACATGAATAAGCCCCATAGATTTAATGCGCGCTTTCGCGGGATTATTGAAATATAAGGAACTAATAGATAGCTGCTGCTTTGGGTCGGTAGCGGCACAATGTTAAAAAATTTTATTACGCTAATTTTCAGAAAAACCAACGACTAATATGATTAACTAAAGCAGATCACGCGCTGCTTGCATCGCTGCTTGCATATCAGGCAGTGCAGTAAGCTCCGGAACAACCTGTAAATGGCGTACGATATTATCTTTATCGATAACAATGACTGCTCGAGCCAACAGTGCAAGCGGTTCGATCAATAGACCATTATTATTGCCGAACTCTCTGTCTTTGTAGTCGGATAAAAAAGTAATGTTGCTAATCTTTGCTTCCTTGGCAAATCGTGTCTGAGCGAATGGCAGATCCACACTGATGGTGATTAACTCAACTTGTTTATCCAGCCCGTTGTTTTCTTCAGACAGTTCGTGAGTTTGCACATCACATGTGGGGGTATCTAACGACGGCACAACGCTGATAATCCGAACCTTGCCACTCGCATCCGAAAGATTAACTGGCTTGAGTTCATTTGAGGATAAGATCGCTGCCGGGAGTGACTTGCCAACTTCCACAACACCGGTTCCGGTGAGGTCAAGAGCACTACCGTTCATTGTAACGCTACTACCTATTCCCGCTTTGACGCTGCCTTTGTCGATTGGAAGATCAGCTTGAACCTGATTTGACTCTTCGTTCGTACATCCTACGAGTAACGCTATTAGTGCAATTGCTGTTATTGAATATTTCACAGTAGTCTCCATTAAGTATTTGTCTAAATTCGAATTATAATGTAAATAAATAAGATATTAGCTTTTATAGTTTAATTAATCTCTCCAATACAACAAAACTATAATCAAACTCATTCTTCTCATCGGCAGTATGTTTTTCCATTTCAACTTCCTTCCACTCACACTTATCAAATTTCGGGAAATAAACGTCGCCCTTAACATCGGCATGAACTTCCGTTAGATACAGTCGATCGACTCGTGCCAGTGATTGATCATAAACACCTGAACCACCCATGATCATGACTTCATCCACATCACCTGCAGCTTGAAATGCATCATCTAATGAATGAACAATCACACAACCTTCGGCTTTGAAATCTTGCGAATGAGTTACTACAATATTTTTCCTACCGGGCAAAGGTCGACCAATCGACTCGTGAGTTTTACGACCCATGATTAAAGGTTTGCCCATGGTGATCGCTTTGAAATGTTTTAGATCTGCTGATAAGCGCCACGGCAGATCTCCTTCAAGGCCGATAACACGATTTTTGTCCATGGCAACGATGATTGATATTTTCATCTTATTAAAACTGTAAAATAAAAGCTGTCATTTCGACCAGAGGGGGAAATCTTATAGAATTCATCCCATTGATCGAGAGAAAGATTTCTCGCTTTGCTCGAAATGATTGTTATGCCCTTGGGGTACATCATTAAACAGCTATCGGTGCTTTAATAGAAGGGTGTGATTCATAGTTCTGCAACTCAAAATCATCAAACTTAAAATCAAAGATTGAATTAACTTCTGAATTTATTTTCATTACAGGCAATGGAAAAGGTTGGCGTGATGATTGTTCATCAACTTGTTGCAGATGATTCGAATAAAGATGCGCGTCACCCAAGGTATGTACGAATTCACCCAGCTTGAGATCACAAACCTGTGCGATCATCATGGTTAACAATGCATAGGATGCAATGTTAAAAGGCACACCAAGAAAAATATCTGCACTACGTTGATATAACTGACAAGACAATTTTCCATCGGCAACATAAAACTGAAACATCGTATGACAAGGCATCAACGCCATCTTATCCAGTTCGCCGACATTCCATGCGCTGACGATCAAACGTCTTGAATCAGGATTATTTTTTATTTTATCAATGACCTCGGTGATTTGATCGAGTGTTCTCCCGTCTGCTGTTTTCCAACTGCGCCATTGCGCACCATAAACAGGACCGAGATCACCTTTTTCATCAGCCCACTCATCCCAGATACTGACGCCGTTGTCTTTGAGATACTTAATATTAGTATCACCGTTAAGAAACCAGATCAGTTCATGAATGATCGATTTAAGATGTAGTTTCTTTGTAGTGAGTAAGGGAAATTTTTCACTGAGATCAAAACGCATTTGATAGCCGAACACGCTGATCGTGCCAGTGCCGGTGCGGTCTTCTTTTTTGAGACCGTGCTCTTTAACGTGTTGTAGTAGATTTAAATATTGTTTCATTATTTTACTTTTAAAGTTTCATTTTTAACTTTTCACGTTTGACCGCCATGGATGGTGGAAATACTTGCAATGCAGGACGCCTACATGGATGTAGGTGGTAGACAATATCTGGAACAAATTGTCGAGCAATTGCAAGTGCACCTTTCACGCTTATCACTTCACTCTTTAACCTTTCTATATGCTAAAACGATTAGTACGATTCCAAACACAATCATCGGCAACGAAAGCACCATCCCCATGGTCACCCAATCAAATGCCAGATAGCCCAGATGTGCATCAGGCTCGCGCACGAATTCAACACTGCTCCGGAATAAGCCGTAGCCTAATAGGAACAAACCCGACACCGCCATTATCGGACGTGGTTTGGCAGAATAAAACCACAGAATAATAAACAGTAATATTCCTTCCAAAAAGACTTCATATAGTTGCGAGGGATGTCTTGGCATAGCGCCTGCGCCCGGAAACACCATTGCCCAAGGCAAGCTTGATGGCGCTCCCCAAAGTTCACCATTAATGAAATTACCAATCCGACCACATCCAAGTCCGATAGGGACGACGGGGGCGATAAAATCTGTCACTTGAAAAAAAGTTGAATTCGTTTTCCGTGCAAACCAGAACATTGCCAACAATACTCCGATCAACCCACCATGAAATGACATACCGCCCTTATTGATCTTGAATATATCAATAGGATGATCGAGATAATATGGCAGGTTATAAAACAACACTGAGCCTAAACGACCGCCAACGATAATGCCCAAGGTGGCGAAAAATACCATGTCATCGATATGTTCTTGCTTCCAACCTAATAAAGGATTTTTTCCGGCGCGCCAACGCAATAAATACCACGCTGAGACGATACTGACGACATAAGTGATGCCATACCAATGAATTTTTATGGGACCTAGGGCAAGAGCGACGGGGTCAATATCTGGATAGTTCAACATATGAGTGTGAGTTTATCATTAAGGTAAAAAAAAGAGGCTATAAAAATCAAGGCAGCAATGTTAGTTGCATACCCCTATCGTCATGCTGGGGAAACCCAGTATCCACGACTGCATGGATGCAGGAGGTACGATTACATGGAAGTAATCGGTAGAGTCGAGTCCGGAACGGAGACCGAGAGCGACTCAGGACGAATATAGGACATATTCGGGTGAAAATGCTTGGAGCTAATTTTCCAGACAAAGCCGAGTAATTACAGTGTCCGCGAAGCGGACTCATTTATTTGACTAGATTCTGGCATTCGCCAGAATGACGGCAATGTTTTCATTAGCTAAGAGCCCTTCCGATCAGAATATTTAAGAATGAAAAAAATATAGTTTACAGTTGTCAGCTGTTATTCTCTTGAACATGTCAAAACAAAGAAAAAACAATCTCATTAACGAAACCAGTCCTTATTTACTGCAGCATGCAAATAATCCGGTCGATTGGTATGCATGGAATGAAACCGCTTTGAACAAGGCTGTCGAAGAAGACAAACCTATTCTACTTTCGATTGGTTATTCTGCCTGTCACTGGTGTCACGTCATGGCGCATGAATCATTTGAAGATGATGAAACTGCGGAAATCATGAATACGCATTTCATCAATATTAAAGTGGATAGAGAAGAAAGACCGGATATCGACAAAATATACCAAACCGCACAACAAATGCTGACGCAACGAACTGGTGGTTGGCCTTTGACTATGTTTCTGACGCCGAATGACCATATTCCTTTTTTTGGTGGGACGTATTTCCCCATGGAATCAAAGTTTGGTTTGCCCGGTTTCAAGCGACTATTAACCAGGATTGCTGATTTCTATCGGGAAGAAAGAGATTCCATCATTAAACAAAATGATTCTTTTTTAATGAGCCTGCAATCTATGGGGCAACAAGTCGTCCCCGATGAAGCAACCGTATTGAATCCAGAACCATTGGAAACGGCAACACAACAATTACACCAGAGTTTTGATTTGCAGTTTGGCGGTTTCGGCAGTGCTCCAAAATTTCCTCACCCATCTAACCTTGAACATTTACTCAGACAACATCTACAAACAGATTGCATACAAAATCAGGCCATCAACATGGTTGAATTGACGCTCGATAAAATGGCGCTCGGTGGGCTTTACGATCAACTCGGCGGTGGCTTCTATCGCTATTCTGTGGATCGGGAATGGATGATCCCACATTTTGAAAAAATGCTTTATGACAATGGCTTACTTCTGACGCTCTATAGTCAGATATGGCAAATCACCAAGGAACCCTTGTACCAACAAGTGGCTATTGGAACTGCCGACTGGGTTATCGAAGAAATGCAAAGCCCAGAAGGCGGATATTATTCCAGTCTGGATGCTGACTCCGAAGGCGTAGAAGGAAAATTTTATGCCTGGGATAAAGATGAAGTTAAAACACTATTAAGCGAGCAAGAATTTGACGCCTTCGCAAAACACTATGGCTTGGATGAAGTGCCGAATTTTGAAGGCCAATGGCATTTGCGAGTCATGCAAGAAACGGTTGATGCGGAAATATTGCAATGTCTTGAACAGGCTCGTATAAAACTTCTGCAACATCGCGCAAAGCGCGTCCGACCAGGTTGCGATGACAAGGTACTGACTTCATGGAATGCATTGATGATCAAAGGCATGGCTACTGCAGCCTTTACCTTTAATAATGATCGTTATCTTGAGTCTGCAGAAAAAGCTTTGGAGTTTATTCATCAGAAGCTGTATTCAGATGGAAAATTACTCGCAACTTACAGAGAAGGCAAAGCGCATTTAAATGCCTATTTAGATGACTACGCTTTTCTCATCGATGCCATTCTATCTTTTTTACAATATCGCTGGGATCAGAAATGGTTGGTCATGGCGATTCAACTAGCAGATCAAATACTGGATTCATTTGAAGATAAAGAACATGGCGGTTTTTTCTTCACCTCCCATGATCACGAAAAACTGATTCAACGCAGTAAATCTTTTATGGATGATTCTTTGCCTTCTGGCAATGGGGTCGCGGCCTCTGTGCTAGGCAAGCTCGGCCATTTATTAGGCGATTCCCGCTATTTGAAAGCCTCGGAATCGGCACTTCGGGCCGCCTGGTCCTCAATTGAACGCTACCCATCGGCACATAACGCCCTACTTCATGCGCTGGATGAGAATATATCTCCTGCGAAAAGAGTCATTCTTATTGGAGAAACAGAATCTATGACTGAGTGGCTGGAAAAATATCGAGAAACGCATAATCCCTTTAACAACCTTATAATACTTCCAAAAAATGTAGCCAAACTTCCTGGAATCCTTAGAGAATATAAGACAGAAAGATTGCCTGTCGCCTATATCTGTGAGGGCCATTCATGCCAAGAACCGATATTCGACCTTGATTTGATCGGCAAAACCCTGAACAATCATGCTTAAATAATAATAAAGTATTGCCTTGCAACAATACTATGGGCAGTAGTACCTCGGTAATGAAATAGGCCAGATAAATGCGTCTGTGTAGAAAATTTCTTCAAGGATGGCGCGCTCACCCGAATTATGAGTAGAAACTGTATTCGGGGCCAAGAACAAATCTAAATAAAGCAAAACAAAAATTTTTAACTTGGTAACTGGTTCATCGACAGTAATTTTTACCAATTAAAAATCTTAGAAAGCGTAATTTAAGAGGGGTAAATCATGAGTTCTAGTTCAAACAACAAGAAGTTACTGGCCTGGGTAGATGACATGGCCGCCCTGTGCCAACCAGACAACGTCGTTTGGTGTGATGGTACCGATGCTGAATGGGATGCTATGTGGGATATCATGGTCAAAGGCGGTACTGCCAGAAAGATAAATGAAGACAAACGCCCTAACAGCTACCACGTTAATTCCATCCCTGCTGACGTTGCACGTGTTGAAGACCGTACCTACATTTGTTCAGCTAAAGAAGAAGATGCTGGCCCTACCAATAACTGGGCAGATCCAGCTGAAATGCGTAAAACCATGAACGGCATGTTCGCCGGTTGTATGAAAGGCCGCAGCATGTATGTAGTTCCTTTCAGCATGGGTCCTGTCGGATCAGACATCGCACAGATTGGCGTTGAATTATCTGACTCTCCTTATGTGGTTGCCAACATGCACATCATGGCTCGTGTGGGTCAAAACGTATTAGATGTACTTGGTGAAGACGGCGAATTTGTTCCTTGCCTACATTCTGTCGGTGTACCTCTTGCAGAAGGCGAAACAAGCGAGCCTTGGCCTTGTAACCCTGATAATCGTTATATTGTTCATTATCCTGAAACTCGTGAAATCTGGTCTTTCGGTTCTGGTTACGGCGGTAATGCACTTCTTGGTAAAAAATGTTTTGCATTACGCATTGCTTCAACAATGGCACGTGACGAAGGCTGGATGGCTGAACACATGCTTATTCTTAAGCTTACCAATCCAGAAGGTGATGTTAAATTTGTTGCCGGTGCTTTCCCAAGCGCCTGTGGTAAAACCAACCTCGCCATGCTGGTTCCTACCATTCCTGGTTGGAAAGTTGAAACAATCGGTGATGATATTGCATGGATGAAGTTTGGTGCAGATGGTCAGCTTTATGCGATTAATCCTGAAGCTGGTTTCTTTGGTGTAGCTCCAGGTACCGGCATGGCTACCAATGCCAACGCCATGTTATCTATGGAAGCAAATGCTATTTTCACAAACGTTGCTGAAACAGATGACGGTGATGTCTGGTGGGAAGAAATGAGCGAGCCACCTGCTCATCTAATCGACTGGAAAGGTAATGACTGGAAGCCTGAGTCTGATGAACCTTCTTCGCATCCAAATGCTCGCTTCACTGCACGCGCAGGTCAATGTCCTGTAATTGCGAGTGAGTGGGAAGATCCAAAGGGTGTGCCTATCAGTGCAATCCTATTCGGTGGTCGTCGCGCATCAGTTGTGCCTCTAGCAACAGAAGCTCTGGACTGGAATCACGGTACATTCCTCGGGACAATTATTGCGTCAGAAATGACAGCAGCAGCCTTCGGGACCATCGGCCAATTACGTCGTGACCCAATGGCGATGCTGCCATTCTGTGGTTACAACATGGCTGATTACTGGGGTCACTGGTTGAAGATGGGTCAAACTGAAGGCGCAAAAATGCCTAAGATATATTACGTAAACTGGTTCCGTAAGAACGAATCTGGCAAATTTATGTGGCCTGGTTTTGGCGAAAATAGTCGTGTATTAAAATGGGTATTCGAACGTTGTGCGGGCACTGCAGAAGCAATCGAAACAGCCATTGGTAACATGCCTACATTAAATGGTATCGACTTTGATGGTCTGAATATGTCTGAAAAAGACATTGCGAACCTGATGCGTGTCGATACTGACGGTTGGTTATCAGAGTTGGATGGTATCGAAGAATACTACGCAACATTTGGTGACCACTTGCCAGCAGAACTCAGCAGTCAAGTTCAAGCATTGCGCAAACGTTTAGAAAATTCGAAACAGGCTGTCGCCTAACAGGTTTTCTAAACTCTTTTAATTATTTATCGACAATAAATAACAATAATAACTGTTAAAGAGGATGAGGCAATGATCGAGATGACACTGGAACTCGCTGAGGCCATCGGTAAGGCTGCATTAGCAAAAGCAAATGAAATAGGTAGACCGATGAGTGTCTCTGTTGTCGATGAATCGGGCAGACTGGTTTACTTTAGTCGCTCTGATAACGCCGGTTTTTTTACTTTTGATACATCAAGGGTAAAGGCAATGGCAGCCGCTTCATTTAAAAGATCTACTTTGGAAATAACTGAAAATAAAGAGGCCAATCCATTGCTTTGGTATTCACTACCGAGTGTGGTGCCCGCACAAGCACTGCCTAGCCCTGGCGGTGTGCCGGTAATGAAAGATGGCCGTGTCATTGGTGCGCTGGGTATGGGTGGAGGGCTCCCCCCGATGAAGACCATGAATGTGCAGTCACGGGCGCAGCTGTCGTTTAGATAAGATGGCCAATTTGATGGCAATCGTTACTTGACAATCCCCATCATCATTAAAGCCGTATCTAATCCAGTCTTATTGATCTGGTGCGATATAGCAGCACGCACTAACGGTTTCCCCTGGAAACCGATACCTAAGCCTGCTGCCTGCAACATCTGAATATCATTCGCACCATCACCTATCGCACACGCCTGCGAAGAATGAATCGACAACCTCTGGCATTCTTCCTGCAAAATATTTAATTTTGAGTCGCCATCAATAATAGGCTCAACAACCTTACCAGTTAATTGCCCGTTTGAAGTTTCCAAACGATTACAGACATAACGATCAAACCCCAGTTTGTTTGCAACCACTTTCACTATCGGTTCAAAACCGCCACTGACCAACACAGTCCGAATGCCTTGCTCGCGCGCCAAACTAATTAATGTCTCTGCACCGGAATTAAACTGAACCTTATTGGCAATTTCATCCAAGATATCTGCTGCCATATTTCCCAATAAACCGACTCGCTCATCCAAAGCCTGACGAAAATCCATCTCACCTTGCATAGCTCTGACAGTGATCGCTTTAACTTGATCTCCAACACCAACACTTTCGGCAATGTCATCCAGTGTTTCTGACTGAACAATGGTGCTATCCATATCACAGACCAGAAGTTTTTTCTTGCGTGAGGCCACGGGTAGTAATGCAATATCGAACGCTCTATTCTCTGCCAGGATCAAACACTTCTTAAACAACACCCACGCTGGTACGGTTGATGTGGTGAAAAAAATCTCAGTAGCCGTATTATCATTCGACCAGGCGTTAGACGAATCAATAACAATATTATTTTCATCCAGTAACTGATGAATTTTCAAAATATTGTCATCATGAAAATGAGTTGATACCAATACAATGACAAATTCTATTGGTCTATCATCTGCCTCATCGATCAACCAATGTGGATCGATGAATGTATTTATCACTCTCATATTGTGAGTGAATCAAAACACAAATACTGTGCGTTATGAATATGCTTTATTGCTCTCAATGCTTCTAGATCATCCTGATTTATCGGCGCATCTATCTCGAGTAATGAAATAGCATCACCACGACTTTCTCTTCGACCAAGGTGCATATTGGCAATATTAATTCCTCTGTCAGCGGCAAAGTTACCGATCGCGCCTATCATGCCAGGCTCATCCTGATTGGTGATATAAAGCATATGCTCACCAAACTCCGATTCGAGTTTGATACCTTTGATATCAATTAACCTTGGTCGGTTTTGAATAAGCGTTCCACTGACACTACGAGTCTTGTCTTCGGTGATAATGCTGATCGTTACCCGACTATGATAAACATCTTCCAAATCTTCCTTCGCCTCAGTGATATGTATACCCCTGTCTCTGGCCACCTGACGTGCATTAACAACATTGATATTACTAAAATGTGGCGCTAGTACTGACTGCACGACTTGTGTCGTTAATGGTTCAACATTCAGTTTGGCTGCATCACCCGCAAAAGTGACGGTCAATCCTTTAATCGCAGTATTGGTAAGTTGACCTGCAAAGGCTCCGAGAAAGTTAGCCAATTGTAAATAAGGTTTTAATTGGCGTACTTCTTCTGCGGATAGATTCGGTGCATTCAGTGCGTTCTTGATCGAACCTTCCAACAAATAATCCGAAATTTGTTCGGCTATCTGAACCGCAACTTTTTCCTGTGCTTCTGTTGTTGACGCACCTAGATGAGGAGTACAAATAACATTCTCCAGACCAAACAATGGATTCTCTTTTGCGGGTTCTTCAAGATAAACATCCAGTGCCGCGCCTCGTAAATGACCACTTTCAAGTGCGACGCGTAACGCCAATTCATCAACCAAACCACCACGAGCGCAATTGATCAATAACGCGCCTTTTTTCATTTTATTTATCGCTGATGCGCTAATGATATTCTCAGTCTCCGGAGTCTTCGGCACATGCAGTGAGATAACATCAGACGTAGTCAGCAATATTTCCAGATCAACTTTTCTAATACCTAATGCGTTAGCGCGCTCTTCTGTTAAATAAGGATCATAAGCCTGTACTTTTAAACCAAAACCAAGCGCCTTCTGAGCAACAATAGAACCAATGTTGCCGGAACCTATAATGCCTAGCATCTTGCCGGTTAACTCGATCCCCATGTAACGTGATTTTGCCCATTCACCCGCATGAGTAGTTTGATTCGCTTGTGGAATATGGCGCGCCAGGGAAAACATCATTGCTAATGCATGCTCTGCTGTTGTTATGGCATTACCCATCGGCGTATTCATCACCACGATGCCCTTTGCAGTACATGCCTTGGCATCGATATTGTCGATACCAATACCCGCACGACCCACCACCTTTAAGTTTTTAGCGGCGGCTAACACTTTTTCTGTGACTTTTGTCGCCGAACGAATCGCCAAGCCATGAAACTCCGGGATTATTTCCAACAGTTCATCTTCAGTCATCTTTCCGGTCTGGACGACTTCTATGCCACGCTCTTCGAAGACATTGATTGCCTGACTAGACATAGGATCTGATATTAACACGCGTACTTTATTCATTTTTCTTGCTCCATATTATTAGTTTCACACACCCAACGCTGATAACCCCAATCTAACCATGGCATTAATGCCTCCAAATCAGAGGAGTCAATCGTCGCGCCACCCCAAACACGAAATCCTGCGGGCGCACTACGATAGGCGGCAATATCATATGCCACCTCCTCTTCTTCTAACCATTTACACATTAGATTAATGGCTTCTTTTTGTTCCGCATCGCTCAACGTTGTAAATTCATCGGAAATAATTTTCAAACACATTGATGTTGCTGAACGTGTTACCGGATTACCAGGTAGCCAATCAATCCAATTCGTCTTCGATACCCATCGATTGACTACGGTAAAATTATTCTGACAACGTTGAATCAAAGCAGGCAAACCACCAATAGCATTTGCCCAATCTAATGAGGAATGTAGATCTTCAAGCGCCAACATACTTGGTGTATTAATCGTCGCACCTTTAAATACACTCTCGTCTAGTTTTCCTTTTTTTGTAAGACGAAATATTTTCGGCAAAGGTCGTGGTGCTTGATAGCTTTCGAGCCTTTGAATCGCTCCTGGACTCAGAGCTAACATACCGAAACCACCCTCGCTACCCAGCACTTTCTGCCAGGACCAGGTCACTACATCCAGTTTTTCGTACTCGAGTTCCATAGCAAAGGCCGCAGAAGTAGCATCACAGAAGACAAGCCCTTCCCGATCAGATGAAATCCAATCCATGTTAGGTACCCGCACACCACTGGTAGTACCGTTATAAACAAACACAACATCACGTTCAGGTTTAGCAAGGTTCATATCCGGTAAATCACCGTAATCAGCGGTATAAATATTCAGATCATCTATCTTTAGTTGTGCTTGAATATCATTGGCCCAGTCGCTGGAAAAACTTTCCCACGCAAACACATCTACACCACGTTTTCCCAACATCGACCATAAAGCGAGTTCAAAGGCGCCTGTGTCGGATGCAGGCACGATGCCCAATCTCCAATCATCAGGTAAGCCGAGCAAATCGGCCGAACGTGTGATAGCGTCTTGTAAACGAGATTTGGGAACGGAAGCGCGGTGACTACGGCCTAGATTATTCAGGGGGAAACTGGAGATATCCCAAGCAGGATGTTTTTTGCACGGCCCCGAAGAAAAACGAGCGTCTTTCGGCCGCATAGCTGGCTTTTCACAAAGCCTATTGGTCTGTGTATTCATTTTCTAATCTCTAATTAGTTGACGGTTTGCTCCGTCAGGCGCAGAGGAGAATATCTCAATCCTTGGGAAAAGCCAAAATATTTTTGGCAATCACATGATTTTTGATATTGCGTAAAAAATTGATTTCCTTTAACCTGCTGCACTGCACAAATATAAAATTTCATTAATATATTGACATGAGTGATGAAGAAACCATGGAGATGAAAACTAGAAATATGAACTATCAAAAACTAGGCGATCTCGATATCGCAGAAGACCTTTACAACTTTGTGGCAGCTGAAGCTATTCCTGAAACTGGCATAGAAGCGACTAGATTTTGGTCATCGCTTGAAAATATCGTTCGCGAACTAACACCCAGAAATACCGAGCTTTTAAGCAAGCGTGACCAGCTACAACAACAAATTGACGAGTGGCATCAAACTCATCGTAATGAAAAACATGATCCTATTGCCTATAAAATTTTTCTACAAAAAATCGGATATCTAGTCGATGAACCTGATGACTTTAACATTAGCACGGATAATGTAGATGTTGAGATCGCTGAAGTTGCAGGACCACAACTCGTTGTTCCCCTTGATAATGCACGCTATGTTTTAAATGCCGTCAATGCACGTTGGGGTAGTCTGTATGATGCCTTCTATTCAACAGATACTATTTCAGAAGCCAACGGCTGTAAAAATATAAAAAAATATAATCCGATTCGTGGTGATCGAGTCATTGAGCGCGCGCGACATCTTCTGGATCGGCACTTTGCACTGGAACGTGACACACACAAACATGTGACGCAATATTTTGTTAAAGACAATCAACTCACTGTGCTATTTGGTGATGACAGTGAAACAACATTGCTAAAGCCACAACAATTTATTGGCTATACCGGAAAACCAGAAAGTCCCAACGAAATTTTACTTTGTCATCATGGCTTACATCTGGAAATTCGCTTGGGAGAAGGATTATTTATTGGCCGCCGCGATCACGCCAGTATTTATGATATTCATCTAGAATCTGCAATCACCACCATTATGGATTGTGAAGACTCAGTCGCCTCAGTGGACACCGCAGACAAAATAAATGTCTACCGTAACTGGCTCGGCCTCATGAAAGGTACATTGGTACGTACCGTCGTCAAAGATGATAAACCCATTGAGCGTTCAATGGCGTCAGATAAAACCTATATAGGGACTAATGGCAAACCCGTCACCATCCATGGCCGAAGTCTGATGCTGGTTCGAAATGTCGGTATGCACCTGGAAACAGATGCGGTGCTTTATAAGGGAAAGCCCATTCCAGAAACCATGCTGGACGCTATGATCACGACACTATGTGCAAAGCATGATTTATCAGGAAATAATACACTGCGTAACAGCAGAACCGGTTCAGTAAATATTGTTAAGCCCAAGATGCATGGTCCAGATGAAGTCGCATTGGCTAGTGAACTATTTGAACGCGTCGAAGATGCACTTGATCTAAAACGAAACACCTTAAAGATGGGCATCATGGATGAGGAACGTCGAACTTCAGTAAATCTTAAGGCCTGTATTTATGCCGCTAAAGAACGTGTCTTTTTCATCAATACCGGTTTCCTTGATCGAACCGGAGATGATATACATACTAATATGGAAGCAGGTCCTGTCGTTCCCAAGGGTGAATTAAAAGATGCGAAGTGGTTGAAAGCCTATGAAGGTTCCAATGTTCAAGTAGGTCTTAATTGTGGCTTAAAAGGCCGTGCCCAGGTCGGCAAAGGCATGTGGGCAATGCCAGAAGAAATGAATAACATGATGAAGACCAAGATCCAGCATCTTAAAGCAGGAGCCAATACCTCCTGGGTACCTTCACCAATTGCCGCAACCTTACATGCTATTCATTATCATCGTTTGAATGTGAATAGCCGACAAATTGCATTAATGAAAGAAAAACTTATTCCAGTGGACGATATTCTCGATATTCCAACAATGGGTGCTGATCGTCAGCTAACACCACGTGAAGTCAGGCATGAATTAGAAAACAATGCACAGGGTATTCTGGGCTATGTTTCGCGTTGGGTAGGTCAAGGTGTTGGTTGTTCCAAGGTTCCTGATATCAATGATGTTGCCTTGATGGAAGATTGCGCAACATTAAGGATATCTAGCCAACATATTGCCAACTGGCTACACCATAAGATCATCACTGATGATGAAGTTCATGTAGCAATGAAACGCATGGCCGTTATTGTTGATCGTCAAAATCGAGACGACCCTCACTACAAAACTATGTCAGAAAATTTCGATGATAGTATCCCGTTTCAAGCCGCCCTGGATTTGGTGTTTAAAGGACTTGATCAAGCCAATGGCTATACAGAATTTATTTTGTATCAACGCAGACGTGAGCAGAAAGCTATAAAGTGAAGCGTTAAGTGTGAAACGTAAGTAGTATTAATATTATGTTTCACACTTAACATTTCACATAGCACGTGCAAACGACTCTTCAAAGCGAACTTTAAATTCATCCATGGTAAATTTGTGATTCTGCGTGCCATGACTTTCAATTTTAATTGCGCCCATTAAGGAAGCAATCCGTCCTGTAGTTTCCCAGCCCATCTCATTCATCAAACCATATAGTAGTCCAGCACGATAGGCATCACCGCACCCAGTTGGATCTTCCAGGCTTGCAGGTTTTGCACATGGAATTTCGTAACGCTTGTCTTTTGTATAAATCAGTGAGCCGTCACCACCTTTGGTAATAACTAAAGCATTCACCTGCTCTGTCAGATCATGAGGCGACATGCCAGTCTTTTCCTGCATCATTTCCCATTCGTAATCATTTACCGTGACCCAGGTAGCTTGATTAAAAAAGTTTTTCAGA
>JBLHKO010000054.1:0-15041 GCA_047620145.1 Gammaproteobacteria bacterium
TGTCCAGAAGTTATGCTTCAATGCTTAATCGTTTGAAAGAATATAATAATTACCTGGAAAGTTTGGCGAGTAAATTATCACATGAATTAAGAACCCCCATGGCTGTGGTGCAATCGTCTCTGGATAATTTACAGTCAGATAATTCAAGTAAGGATGCTGAATATGTAGCAAGGGCACAAGACGGAATTAAAAGGCTTAATACGCTGGTGTTACGTTTGAGTGAAGCAGCAAGGCTTGAACAGGCATTACAAACTGCTGACGTTGAGCCTGTTAACTTAACAGATCTTATTAATCAATGTGGCAAAGGTTATGAGTCCGCCTATCCTGAATCGGTCTTTAAGGTCGTCTCACCTTCTGTACAAATAGAACGGAATATTTCTGTTGATTTATTTACGCAAATGTTAGATAAATTAGTCAGCAATGCGATTGATTTTAGTTCGCCAGGAAAACCAATCGAAATTATTCTGGAAAAAAATAAATTACCAATTATCAGTATTATAAATTATGGTTCGATCCTACCTCTGGAGATGAAAGCGCAATTATTTAATTCAATGGTTTCATTCAGAGGTAAAAAAGACCAGCAGCCTCACCTTGGTTTGGGACTGCACATTGCTAAATTAATTGCAGAATTTCACAATGCAGAAATAACAGCAGATAATCTTCCGCAAAATGAAGGCGTCGTTTTCAAAATAAGTTTTAAATGATCAGATCTATAGTGAGATTTATTAAAGACAGTTAACCACAGAGCACACAAAGAACACTGAGATAAATACTATATTACCTTCTCCGTTTTCTTTGTGTGCTCTGTGGTTAATGTTGTTTATCAGTCCCAAAATTGAATACTCTCTTTACCTGAATCATTGACAGGTCGTGCTAGCAGTCCGGTTTGACTCAGTGTGATTTTGAAACGGGCTTTATCACTCATGGGAAGATAAGTTGCCGATCCATAATAGGCATCAACCCAGGGTATCCATGATGGGTACTTTTTTGTGATTGACCAGATATCCAATCCCTGATTTTCTGTCAGTGAATATACTGTGCGTATCCCTGTCATTTCTTCTTCAGTATCACGATAGCGCCCTGAAATTCGTTCAAGACGGTAGAGTGGATCAAGGCCGACAAGGTAAATTGGCGATTTCCACTTAATTATCCGCGCATCAAGCTGCCACTCATCTCCTTTTAGGTTGTACTCCTCACTTCGATTGTTATCTGCGTAAGTAAGTGTTGCTGTGTAGTTCTGGGGATTAAGTTGGGTAAAAACAATTTGTGCAACTTTCTGCTCATGAATAATTCGACTATAGGTGTATAAATTCAAAGAACACGCAATCAAGGCGATCGCTGTCAGCACTAACCCAGAGCTTAAAATGCCGTAAATACTGGCGGAGACCAAATATCTATGTCTTAGCCTGTAAAAGGACAACAGGAGTAACGATATTCCAGCAAAAATAAATATGGCCGCTACTATATTTACTTCAAATGGCAGTTTCAGGATAGTGTCAGGACTCATTTCGGGCATGTCATTCAGATATAAGTGCTTGTTTGTCCTATGCTTGATAGTAGTTTCAGTTATATAATTATAGCTTAAATATTTACCCTAATTATTACACTAAATAAAGAATTTATGGACATGTCTGCAGATAAAAAACAATTCGAAGGAATCATCAAGCAACTCATCCCCATCAGCGACCTTTCTCCTGGGGGACAAAATGATGCTATACAGATTGCAGAGATCCTTGAATTTAAAAAGAAGAAAGAAGTATTCAAGGAAGGCGTTCAAGACAATTATTCTTATTATGTTCTTGATGGGGAGCTGGAACTTCTAACTAAAAAACAGGTTCAGAGCACAATCATCGGCGGTACTGACAGCGCCAGATACGCAATCTCCCAATTACAACCAAGGCAATATACTGCGAAGGCAAAGACTCCTGTAATAATCTTAAGACTCGATAGAAGTGCACTGGACAGATTGATGGTGCACGAAGGCAATAAAGATACGGAATCTAGTGGTGCGGATGATGATATGGGTGTTAGTCATATTGACGATGAAGATTCCGATGACTGGATGACGACAATGTTGCAATCGGATCTGTTTTCCAGGCTGCCAATGGCGAACATTCAGCAGCTGTTTGCATATCTTGAACCTGTTGCATTTAATGTAGGTGATAGCGTAATAAAACAAGGTGAACCTGGTGATAATTATTACATCATTTCAGAAGGTCGCTGTGAAGTGACAAGGGTTGCCAAAGAGGGTGAAGACCCGGTCAAATTAGCAGAGTTATCGGTCGGGGACAGTTTTGGAGAAGAAGCATTGCTGACAAATGCTAACAGGAATGCCACCATCACCATGTTGTCAGACGGTGTATTAATGGAGTTAAACAAGGATAGTTTCGTAGAGTTAATTAAAAAACCAGCATTAAGTTCAGTGTCTTTTGATCAAGCAAAAACAATTATTAGTGAAGGTGGCGATTGGGTTGATGTCCGGTTTGCCAAAGAATACGAAGCTTCACATATCGAATCGAGTATAAATATTTCGCTTAATAATGTCCGCACGCAAAAAGATAAACTTGAATCTGATAAGCACCACATTATTTGTTGCGATACCGGTGGACGAAGTTCTGCTGCAGCATTTTTACTAACACAAAGTGGGTTTCATGTGTCATACCTTCAGGGTGGGCTTAATTCAAACCCTGGTGCAGTACAAATAAAAACAGAAGGCGCTTTACCAGATATTGTGCAACAGGCTGAAGAACAGGCCGAAGGCGTTAAATCTATCGAAGAAGCAAAGCCTGTTGAGGCAGATACCGCAGACAGAAGAGTTGATTCTGTAGTGAGGGCATCTGTATTAGAAGCCGATTTGGCTAAAAAGAATATGGATATTGAAGCATCCGAGAAATTACATGCAGAAAATAAACAGGCGGATGAAAAACAAAAGGCAGCACATGAAGCAGAAAGAAAGAAACTAGATCAAGAAAAACAAGAAATAGAAAAACAGAAAAAGATTGCAGAACAGGAAATTGAGATAAGACGTAAGGAAGAAGAAGAAAAGATTGAAACATCCAAGAAAAATGCTGAATCAAGGATGCAGGAAGAAAAAGAAAAGCTGGAAGATATCTATTCGAAAAATACGGAAGATATGAAGAAGCTTCAGGAGATGAAGGCCAGAGCAGAGGCGCAGATTAAAAAAGCCAAGGAACAACTTGAAAAACAGTCAAATGAATCAAAACGCGAATTGGCTGAAGCAAGAAGTTTAAAGAGTAGTGTTGAAGAAGCGAAAAAGAAGATTGAAAAGGAAGCAGAAGAGCAGCATTTAAAACACGCCGAATTAGAAAAGAATGTTAAAGCAAAAGCAAAAGAATTGTTGAATAAAGAACGTCGTAAACTTGCAGAGCAATTTGCTCAGAATAATGAAGAACTGGAACAGGCACAGAAAGAAAAAGCAGTTGCAGAAGCAGGACGTATCGCTGCGAAAGAAGAAGCTGAGAAAATTATAGAAGAATACAAGGCTCAGTTTGAAAAGGAAAAAGCTGAACTACACGCTGAGCTTCAAGCTGAAAGAGCGAAGCTTGAGAAAGAATCACAGCAAATAAATGCCAAATTGGACGAAGTTCATAAGGCCAAAGATACGGCTGAAAAAGCCAGACTAGATGCGGAAAAAGAGGCGGAAAAATTAAAAGAAAAGCAAGCCAAGAAGGTTGCAAAAAGCGGCAAGGAAGATACAGCGCTGGTAGATGAAATGAGACGTGCTGAAGAGAAACTCGAAGAAGCAAAAAGGCTACTAGATGATGCTCAGCATGAAGAAAAAATGATAGAAGCCGCAAAAGAAGGCAATGAAGAAGACCTGTTAAAACAAAAGGAAGAAGAAGAAAGACTGAATAAGCAAATGGAAGCGGAGCTAAATGATTGGAAAGAAGATGAAGTTGAGAGAGAAAAACAATTTGAAGGAAGAGAATCTCAGGCAGAGCATATCAAGCGAATCAAGGAGCGTGCAGAAGCCGCGAGAAAAGGGATGCAAGAATCCACTGAAAGTTTATTCGATGATATTGCATCTCAGATTAGCAGTAACGACCATCATAAACTGAGATGACGGTTCTGTTTATACATTTAATTAGTTAATTTAATTCAGGAGATAAAAAAATATGAGTGATCGTATGGTAATGTGTGTGGGTGAAGCATTAGTTGCGGGTGGACCACCAGGAACTGCCGCAGAACCGGAAGTCATCATTGGAGAACTGGACGGACCTTTTGGGACTGCCTTCGCAAATCTTTTAGGAGATCAGGTTAAGGGACATACACGGGTATTGGCAATATTGAATACTGATATTATGGTCAGGCCAGCGACACTGATGGTCAGTAAAGTCACCGTCAAGGATGAGCGTTATACCAATATCCTCATGGGAACAGTACAGGGTGCAATTGCAAATGGTGTATTGGATGCTGTCAGAAATGGTGATATTCCAAAAGAAAAAGCCAATGAATTAGGAATTATTGTATCTGTTTGGTTGAACCCTTCTGTGGCAACAGATGATAATCTGGATCATCAAATATTATTCGATATACATCGTAAGGCGACTGCAACAGCAATTCATAAAGCAATGAATAATAAGCCTGATATTGATTGGTTATTGGAAAATCAGGACGAGATTATCCACAAGTATTTTCAGATGGGTCTGGATGGTAAAATATAATTTCGTTGTTTCAGCTTAGTCTGCCCATTCTTTCCAGACGGGTGTGACCGATTCTGGCATAGCTGCTAATTGGCCGAGTTTGACCCAGCTATTGTCAAAGCCGTGAAAGTCAGAGCCCGCAGATCCACTTAATTCGAAGCGTTTGGCGTGAGTAGCTGTGGTTCTTATCTCATCGGCATTTGAGCTTCCAGTGACAACCTCGATGCCTTCTCCTCCAGCTTCTTTAAAGGCAGTAAGAAATTTTCTTAACCAGCTGGCGGTGATGTTATAGCGTAATGGATGCGCAAGGATTGCCATGCCACCAGAATCTCTAATGATATTGAGACCCAAGTTCATTTCGATCCATTCCGTTTTAACAAAACCGGGTTTATTGGGAATCAGATATTTTTTAAATACTTCTTTGGTATCTTTAGCAAAACCTTGATTAATCAGGACACGGGCAAAGTGACTGCGAGTAAGTGTATGAATTCCGGCCAGTTCTCTGGCTTCAGAGTATGCTTTCGAGACACCCACTTTTTCTAAATTAATACCTATTTTAACAGCTCGTTGTTCTCGTAATTCCCCAGTATTCTTTAGAGATTGCTTTAAAGATTTGTTATCAGGATCTATACAAATTCCTACAATATGAAAACTTCTATCCATCCATGACACGGATAGTTCAATACCTGTAAGTAATTTAATGTTCTGTTTATCTGCTTCAACCAGAGCTTGGGATATGCCTGCGGTAGTATCATGGTCGGTAATGGCTATTACATCAATTCCATTTTCTTTGGCTTTTATGATCAACGCTTCTGGTGAGAGCTCTCCATCAGAAGCTGTTGTATGTGTGTGTAGATCATAAACAAGGCTCATGGCATCTTATTAATCTCGAAAATTCGTATACTGTATGGGAATGCCAACATTTGCATCTTTAAGTAGTGCCATCACGTTTTGTAAATCATCACGTTTTTTTCCTGTCACGCGAACTTGTTCTCCCTGAATGGTACTTTGAACTTTAAGTTTTGATTCTTTTATCAGTTTTGTTACTTTTCTCGTCAGTTCTTTATCCAGGCCCTGTTTGATAGTAATAATCTGCCTGGCTTCATTATTTGATTCCTTGATATCTCCTTTATCCAGGCAGCCAGTATCAATTTTTCTCTTGGCTAGTTTATTCTGAAATATGTCGTAAATCTGGTCTATCTGAAACTCAGAGGGTGCGATCAAGGTTATTTCTGCGCCCTTGTGTTCAACACGTGATTTACTGCCTTTAAAATCAAAACGGGTAGAGACTTCTCGATTGGTCTGGTCAATGGCATTTGATAGTTCGTGCATATCGACCTCTGAAACAACATCAAATGAAGGCATTGTGGATTCCTCGAAAGCTATCTAAGACCATTGTACGGAGAGACTTTCTCGCCATAGCTGCGTTAAAAAAAGAGTCTCAAAATGCTTATTTACTTCGTGTAAACTGCGCTTTCTTGACTATTTTTGCCTTACTACGACAAAATTTTCACACCGTGCAAAGGTCTCTATTAATCAATTTAAATATAACTACTGACAATAGTATAACAATGTTTAATGCAGTTTTTTTATTTCATCGCTATGTAAAATGGTTTGTCCCTCAGGGTGGTCAAGCTGGATATGATCGACGCCTTGTCCCAGAAAAGTAATAGATCCTTGATACCTATCATGTCCTTCCAGACTAAATTCAAAATGATAGCGTCGAAGTAATTTTAACTTATGACGACTATCTCTGGCGATGCTAACTTTATGTAGGGCGACTGTTTCATCCAGTAATTGCAAATCCATGGTTCGACAGCTCATTCTACATTTATGTATCGCAATCTCACGCAGGCGTAAACTGTTCTGCCAGAACCAGACAAGTATTGCCAGAGCAAATAGGAATGTGAGTGAATTCATTTCGAGGCAGCAAGCGCCAGTTCGAATCGAGGGGTCATTTTTTCGATAAAGTTATCTTTTTCACGGACTAGAAACAAAGCGGCAATATCCTCTTTGAGTGCCAAATTAAAACCTTGTTCAGGACCAAGAACAAGAAATGCGGTGGCCATGGCATCTGCAGTCATGGCTGAAGGGTGTAATACCGTGACTGATGCAAGCTTATGTGTAATCGGTTTTCCGGTAGATGGGTCAATGGTATGTGAATAGCGACTACCATCTTTTTCAAAATAATTACGGTAATCACCTGATGTAGCCATCCCTGTATTTTCCAGCGCGACGATCGTTTGAACAGTTCGCTGATCGTCCAAAGGTTTTTCAATACCGATCTGCCAAATTTTATTATTGGGATTGTTGCCTTTAGTTTTTATTTCACCACCAATTTCAACCATGTAATGATTTAGCATTAACTCGTCAAGATAATAGGCAATGAGATCAACAGCAAAACCTTTTGCGATAGCAGAAAGATCAATAGTCAGCTCTGGGTTATCTTTCCTGATGGTGTGGGTCTCTGCGCCTAGATGTATTTTTTGAGAACCAACTCTTTGAAGCGCCTCATCGATTGCTGTCTCATCAGGAATGATTGTTGATTGTTTGTCTGGGCCAAAGCCCCAAAGATTGACAACAGGACCTATGGTGATATCAAAAGAATAGTTACTTAACTTATTGATTATTAAAGACTCTTTTATCACTGTGTAAAGTTCAGCTGGAATCTTTATCCAATCTTCTGATTTTGATCGATTAAAAAGAGAAAGGTCAGATGTTTCCAGATAAGTAGACATCTGATCATTTACCTTATTAAGGCGGAGATTAATTTGTTCTGCTACTACAGTCCTGTCTAGTTTAGATTCTGGAGAATTTATCTTTACGGTGTAAGTTGTCCCCATGGTAAGCCCGGAGAATATAACTAATTGTTGATTTTCAACTTCTGTAGCTTGTTCACACGCAGTCAAGCATATGAAAATAAAGCAGAGGATGATGCGTCTTGAGGTAGATTGAAGAAATCTTGTCATTAACTTGCAGACTATGTTTGAACTAATCAGACGACACAACTATGTAAGAGTATCAAAATCCCTATTGTTTTTCGTCGGTGCTCTCAGTAGATAGCACAAAGTTAGCATAAAGAAAGACGTGCGGCATAACAATTCTCAGCCAGGCATAGGTGAACCATCTGGCATATGTGTCGGCATGCTCTTCTTTACGCTATCGCGATCTTTCACTTCGTCGTACCAACGTTTGACGTGTGGAGCGCTGTCCGGGATTTGCATTTCCATAGCATGGCCCATATCTACCACGCATATAGTCGTAATATCAGCCACGGTAAATTTGTCTCCAGCCACGAATTTATTGTTGGCAAGCTGATCGTTGAATTTTTTGTGGAAGCGCGCGACGCGTCGTTTTCCGCGATCAACCAAACCTGGGATTTGCGGTATAGGATCGCGGTAGCCTGGTAGGCCACGGTCTACAAAATCGGGATGTGAATTACGCAAGATCTCCGCGTGACCGACCATGCCCTCATCGTATGCGCGACGTTCCCAAGCACTTATCATCGCTTTTTCCAAGGCTGTTTCACCCATCAATAGTGGTTCAGGATGTAGCGTTTCGAGATAGAGCCAAATTGATAGCCCTTCACCGAGCTGAGTGCCGTCATCGAGTTCCAGCATAGGTACCATGTCATGTACATAACTGTCGCGGTAATCATCTCTGAGAGTAATACCGGTTGTAATACATTCTTCAATATCAACCTCGATGCCCTTTTCGAAAAGAAACATTCGTACACGACGACAATTTGGCGCAAAATCCCAATCATACAGTTTCATGAAATCATTCCTCTATTCGCATAAATTAAAAATATTTTATTCTGCTGATTTGTTTCATAATCTTATAGCATGGATTACATAAAATAAGCCACATTGACTATTGCAGTAGAAGCGCAGTATAACAGTACTGATATTCAAATATGCCCACTTTCACCAAAAATTTCTCGAGCATATGCATCATCATTGGCGGTTGCACCGGAAAGTAGACATTGAAGAAACTGATGCAAGAATTTTCATCTTGAGCCGAAAGCAGTGTAAATTCATATAATGTGTAACCGTATGAAATATAAAGTGATCGTGAGTCAAAAAATTAACAGAAATTTTCTGTTTCTATCACTTATATGCATATTAGTTTTTTCCGGGTGTGGTGATAAGAAAACGGTTCTCGATACAATTCGTTCGTCAGGTGAATTACGGTTCATCACCGTAGAGAGCCCGCTAACGTATTTTAAAGGATCTGATGGAACACCGGAAGGGTTGGAATATGACTTAGCTAGTATGTATGCACAAAGCCTTGGCTTAAAATTGAATTTAATTGTTGTTGGCGATAAACATGAGATGATTTCGCTCATTAACAATAATAAAGCACCTATTGGTTCATCCGCATCCGCATTATCTGATTATCCTGGTAATACACTCCAATATGGCCCCGCATATATCACTGCAAAGAGACAACTTATTTATCATCAGAAGAATAAAAGGCCAAGGTCAATTGAATATCTCAAGGAAGATGAGATCGTTATTAGTGAAGCTCCATCGTATCAATCCTTGTTAAAAACATTGAGTTTCTATCATCCCAATCTTACATGGCGTGTCCCTGAAAATAAGGGCATGACTGAAATACTCAAACTAGTAAATGAGAACAGCATCCCGATAGCTATTGCTGATTCTAACTGGATTGCGATGTATCGTTATTTGTATCCTGACGTCAGGGTCGCGTTCGATATAACGGGTGAATTACCCGTTGCGTGGATGTATCGACGTAATTCTGACCATTCTCTCGATAAATCGATTAAAAGCTTTTTTAAACGCATCAATAAAGACGGCACATTAGCGAACTTGATCAATCGTTATTACCTACAAGCTGAGTCATTTGATTATGTGGATACGCGCACATTTATAGATAAAATTGATAGCAGGTTACCGAAGTTCAGGAATCTGTTTATAAAGTCAGCTAGAGAAATGGATATGGATTGGTTATTACTCGCAGCTTTGAGTTATCAGGAATCGCATTGGAACCCAAATGCAAAATCACCGACGGGTGTGCGAGGACTAATGATGGTAACCACCGATACAGCAAAATCATTGGGTGTTAACGACAGGCTCGATCCGAAACAAAGTATCATGGGAGGTGCGCGTTACTTGATTAAAATGATAAATAGAATCCCAGATAGGATTCAAGGCGAAGACAGGATGTGGTTTGCACTTGCTGCATATAATATTGGTTTTGGGCATTTGGAAGATGCCAGAAGATTAACCCAGTCTCAAGGAAGTAATCCAGATGCATGGTTAGATGTGAGTAAACGATTACCTCTGCTAGCAGATGAGAGTTGGCATAAAAAAACAACGCATGGCTATGCCAGAGGGCATGAGCCTGTAAAGTTTGTGAAAAATATTCGTCGTTATTACAGCATTCTAAAATGGAAAAACGCCGAAATTGAAAAAATTTCTCAACAAAATAGTAATCCAAATAGTAGCGTAATGCCGTCGATTAATTCCGCAGTATATTAATAGTTAAGTCGTTGTTGATATTTGGGAGTTATCAGGCTGCCATTTATTTGCGAGTGTCTTAGCTTCAATGATCTGGACATCAGTTAATTTACTGCCAATTCTGTGCAAGAACTCTTTTAACTGAGGGTTTTGTGAACGATTTGCTAGCATCATCCATGCATACGCCTTGATATAATCTTTTGTAACACCAATGCCTTTAGCAAGATGAATTGCAATTGCGTATTGGGCTTTAACATAGCCTTGTTTAGCTGCTTTTTTGAACCAATCGTAAGCAGTTTTTTCATCTTGCTGTACACACAAGCCTTTACTAAAGATTCTCCCCAGGCGATATTGCGCTTTTGCATAACCAGCTTCAGCTGCAAGAAGATAATATTTGGATGCCTCTGTGTTATCTACTGTGACACCAAGCCCTTGCAGATAGATTTTCCCTAATTGATAGTTTGCTTTTGCATAATGTTGTCCAGCTGCCTTCTGAAACCATTTAATCGCTCTGACATAATCCTGTTCGACACCAAGCCCATGCAGGTACAAGAGTGCGAGATTAAACTGTGCTTTAACATAGCCTTGCTTGGCTGATTTTTTATGCCATTCATAAGCCTGTTCTTCATCCTGATCAACAGCATGTCCGCCCGCGTACATCAATCCCAGGTTATATTGTGCTTTATCGTATCCATTAAAGGCGGCTTCTTGATACCACTCAAAGGCCTGTTCAATATTCTCTTTAGTTCCCTGGCTATTCATACACATCAGACCGGCACTTAGTTGCGCTTTTACGTGACCTTGCATGGCAGCACGGCTATACCATTTGAACGCTTCTTCATAATTTTTATCAATGCCGTGACCATTTGCATACATATATGCCAGATTATATCTGGCACCTGCGTGGCCAATATTTGCAGCCTTTAAATACCAAGCGAAAGATTTTGTGTAGTCTTTCTCTATGCCTAGGCCAGACTGATAACACCAGGCCAGATTTGCCTGTGCGGCATCATCATTTTGATTTGCAGCTAAAGAAAACCAGTGGAATGCCTGTGTATTATCCTGAGTGACGCCCTTGCCATTGATGAATAATTGACCCAATTTATTTTGGGCTGTTGCCGAACCAGCTTCAGCAGACTGCCGATACCAATAGGCTGCCTGATCAAGATCCACAGGCATACCGAATCCGCTCTCATATAAGTCTGCAAGCTGAATCTGCGCCTCAAGGTCACCAGAATTCGCTTCAGCAATAAGTTGTGATATGTCTGCCGGCATATTTATTTACTCATCTTTCTCAAATGGCATCTATCCCAAGTAGTTTTAATCTTATAAAAACTAGCCTTATTTAACCACACTCGTAGTTTATTTTAATGATTAGGCAAACCGTTTTACCGTTGTTCATCTGCGGCTGATAGAATCAGACTCATGAATGAAGAAAAAGCGATTGATTCTTATCAAAATCTTGGTCCAGATCAAATCCTGAATGCGATTGAGAGCACGGGCGTACAGTGTGACGGATGCATCTTTGCTTTAAATAGCTATGAGAACAGAGTTTACCAGATTGGTATTACTGACTCAGAACCTGTCATTGTAAAATTTTACCGACCAGCTCGATGGTCAGATGAAGCCATCAAAGAAGAACAATTATTTACAATTCAGTTAGCAGACCATGAAATTCCAGTGATTGCACCAATAGTTGATAACCAGGGCGAAACATTACATCGATATGGGAACTTTCGTTTTTCTCTCTACCCCCGAAAAGGAGGGCGCCCACCGGAACTGGATAACAGTGAGCATCTGAAACAACTGGGTCGATTTATGGCGCGCATCCATAACGTCAGTGCCGCACAGCCTTATCTGCAAAGACCAACTTTAGATCCAGAAAGTTTTGGATCACAATCAATTGCATATGTACTTGAGAATGGATTTATTCCCATGGAGCTGGAGACGGCTTATTCAACGTTGACTGAAGATATAATGAAGAGAATCTATCAATGTTACGAACGTGCAGGTGATTGCGAGATAATCAGATTACATGGAGATTGTCATCATGGAAATATCCTTTGGCGAGATGACTTGCCAATTATTCTTGATTTCGATGATGCGCGTATGGGACCAGCGATACAGGATCTATGGATGTTTTTATCAGGTGATCGTGAATATATGACAGAAAGGCTAGCAGATTTACTAGAAGGTTATTCAGAATTTCGAGATTTTAATATTAGAGAATTTAATTTGATTGAAGCACTCAGGTCACTTAGATTAATGCATCATTCAGCATGGTTAGCGCAGCGTTGGAGTGATCCTGCTTTTCCGATGGCATTTCCATATTTCAATACTCAACAGTATTGGGAAGATCATATACTGAGTTTACGTGAGCAAGCAGCGTTAATGGATGAACCACCATTACACTGGGATAGATATTGAGAATGTATAAGTAAAATAAAATGTCCGAATATCAAGATAGTCAGGATCAGGGAGTGGGTAAAAAACAGGAGTTAGTCTATAACTGGCGGTATATTCTGGAGATTGCCAGCGAACATAAACGAGAAATATTTTACGCAAATATAATTGCTATCTTTGCGACACTCTGTAGTGTGCCTTTGCCACTATTAATGCCATTACTGGTTGATGAAGTCTTATTGAATCAACCAGCTACTGTTGTGACAACGATCAATGCATACACTCCGGATTCATGGCATGAACCGACAACGTATATTGCGGTGATTCTTGTTTTTACGCTATGTTTGCGATTGTCTGCTCTGATATTAAATGTATGGCAATCCAGACAATTTACTATAATCGCTAAAGATGTAATTTTCAGAATTCGTCATGCTTTATTGAAACATCTGGAAAAAGTCTCCATGGCAGAATATGAAACACTGGGTTCGGGAACAGTTGCCTCATATTTAGTCACGGATCTGCAAACCGTCGATGATTTTGTCGGCAGTACTGTCAGTCGCTTATTGGTCGCTGTTCTGACGGTTTTCGGTGTTGCGATAATACTACTTTGGATTCATTGGCAAATGGCCTTGCTTATTTTATTTGTTAATCCGATTGTGATTTATTTCACCATGATCTTGGGTAAGCGAGTTAAGGGATTAAAAAAGGAAGAAAATTCTGCATTTGCTATCTTTCAACAAAGTCTTGTCGAAACGCTGGATTCAATACATCAGATACGTGCCAGTAATCGTGAGCGTCATTACATCACACGTATTATTGATCAGGCCCGTACCGTCAAGGAGCATGGCGCTGCTTTTGCCTGGAAAAGTGATGCCGCAAGTCGTCTAAGTTTTGTGGTGTTCCTGTTTGGCTTTGATTTATTTCGCGCAGTTGCCATGATGATGGTGGTTTTTTCAGGCCTGAGTATTGGACAAATGTTCGCTGTTTTTGGTTATCTATGGTTCATGATGGGACCAGTACAGGAGATTCTTAATATACAATATGCCTGGTATAGCGCAAAGGCTGCCTTAGAAAGAATTAATGCGCTACCTCAACTGCAACAGGAACCTGAATATCATCATGTAAAGGATCCTTTTCAAGGCAGACATACAGTCGGGATTAGGATTGAAGACATCCATTTTGCCTATGGAAGTAGTGATTCAGATGTTTTAGATGGAATTAATCTGGAGATAGTACCAGGCGAGAAAATTGCCTTGGTTGGTGCCAGTGGTGGTGGAAAATCAACATTAGTGCAAGTTTTGATTGGTCTCTACGCCGCCAGAGAAGGCACGATTTATTATGATGGTATTCCTGTCTCAGATATTGGTCTTGATATTATTCGTGAGAACGTGGCAACGGTGTTACAACACCCGGCATTATTTAATGACTCTATAAGAACCAATTTAACGATGGGACGTGAACTGGATAATTCTCGTCTATGGCATGCCTTGGAAATAGCACAGTTGAAAGATACAGTGGAGAAAATGCCACACAGTTTGGACACTCTTGTCGGCAGGCAAGGTATTCGTTTGTCTGGAGGACAAAGACAACGTTTAGCTATCGCACGGATGGTGCTGAGCGAACCTAAGGTCGTCATTCTAGATGAAGCGACATCTGCTCTTGATGCAGAAACAGAATATCAACTACATATTGCACTAAGCGATTTTCTTAAAGAGAGAACTACGCTAATTGTGGCACATCGATTAAGCGCCATTAAACAGGCCAGTCATGTCTATGTGTTTGAAGCAGGGGTTATTAGTGAACAGGGCAGTCATCGAGAATTACTTTCTCAAGATGGTCTCTATTCGAAACTATATGGTGTCAGACAGTCAATGAGTTAAATATTTTTATTTTTACCACAAAGCGCACGGAGGACACAGAGAAAAGCAAGAAAAAAATATTTTAAAATTAATTCTAATAATCCTAGAAAACAATATTAGTGGAATATATGCAAATAATTTTAATCTTTTCCTCCGTGTTCTCCGTGTGCTCAGTGGTTAATTCTTAATCAAGTCCACTCAGTCAGAACATTACCTTCGGCATCTGTAAACTTGCCAATAATGATCATAATGAAATCATACAGTGCCCAAAACCCAAGTCCTCCTAGCGTAAGAATCTGGGCAATCCCAGTGCCGATTTTTCCTACATAGAATCGATGAGCCCCAAACATACCTAGAAAGAAACAAAGTAGGAACGCCGGTAATATTTTTTTATCTGTCATGATGATATCTCCCCTTATTGATTAGTACGGCTAGTAGAAACGATGTTTTCTATTACTAAAGCAGAAATCATCGTGATGTAATTCAGTAAATCGATTTTAAACCCATGACTATATTGATCTTGCATTGTACTTCCAAGTACCAGTAAGCCATGCCAATCTGATTGTTGTACTGGAATAAGCACCGTAGAGTGGATTGACTCAGTTTCTGTGCCAAGCAGTGCTTCTATA
>JBLHKO010000055.1:0-13821 GCA_047620145.1 Gammaproteobacteria bacterium
CGTGGGGTTGTCCGCATCACTGTCGATAGTCACCAAGCCACTTCCAATCAGATCCACAGCACCGTCAAAAGTAATCGCACCATCATCACTCTCGTAGGTGGTGCCATTCAGATCTATTGCGGTACCTGTAACATCGATTGCACCGTCTAAAGTACTGATATCTTGTAATGTGACATTTGCAGCACTGGTTACGACTAAAGAACTAAGTTCTGTAACACCGCCGACATCACCTTGCATATCAACATCAGCCAAGCCTGCGACTAACGTCAGTGTTTTAGCATTCGATGTGTCATTAACGGTTGACGTAAAAGTAATATCATCCCCGATAGCACCGCCACTGGTAATTATTTTAGAATTGTTACCAAGATTAAGAGTAACTGCACCATCTAAAGTAATGGCACCACCAGAATTAATGTGGCTGAATAAACTGATACTACTGGCCACTACATCAACATCACCATCTACAGTAATCAATCGTAAATTTGTAAAAGTATTATTCGAATCAATATCGAGTGCTGAGTCAGAACCTGTATCCTGAATATTGCCAATGAAAGAGATGATTCCAGACGTGTTATCTGCATCTGCGTCACTGTCAAATCGAACAGTTCCTGCTCCCACCAAGTCAATAGTGCTAGCAGTTAACGTAATTGCGCCATCATCAGATTCGTAACTGGTTCCGCTTAGATTAATAGTGCCCGCCGTTGCAGTAAGATCAATGTCGTCTGTAGTAAAAACATCATTGAGATCAATCTGCAACGCATCGACTGTTAGGGATTCGATAGGCGCGACTCCACCCGTTACACCAGTAATACCTGCGGTACCACCCGTACCACCATCCAGTACCAGACCACTGGCACCACCGGTGTCATCAACTGTCCCGGTAATTGAAATATTTGCACCCGCTGCCGTACCACCAGCATTTGTTGTATCAAGAGTAACTATTACAGGCGTACCAAGTAGTACGCTGTCACTGATTGTGATGTCTGCGCCTGAGGTAACAATGTCTGCATTTAATGTTGTCGTTGCACCGGAACCATCTAAGGTAATGCTGGCTGCTGCGTTATTAGTCGTACTCGCTAATGTATCCAATTGACCATTAATTGTGATTGATCCGCCAGCCGGGGCAAAGATAGCTACAGCATCTTTAAAGCTTGCTGCATTGGCAATAATTGTATGTGTGCCAGTTGTCGCTATGCCTATATTAATAGCCGAATGACCATCAGCAATAGCTGCTATATCCGTTGTGCTTATATTCAGTGCACCTGCACCACCACCTAGCCCTATTGAAACGCCATCACCTGATGGGCGTAAGGTTAATGTGCTGCTTCCCGTGATACTGTCAGCTCCACCAGCCAGATCTATCTCGTCTGCAATTAAAGTAAGTGCATTTGCACCAGCAGTTGTGTCATCCAGTGTCAGCGTGCCAGTACCCGCGTTTAGCGTGGATGCTGCAGTCAACGTGACTGCTGTATCATTATCACCTAGATTAAGTGCCGTATTCGTTGTTGCAACTGTACCCGCAATACTGATTGATGATGGAGCAGCTGTTGTCAATCCACCGGCAAACGTTGTGCTATCGGTATCGGCATTACCAACTGTTAATGAGCCCGTGTTATCAAAGACTGTAGCACCAGCAATGCTATTGATATCTCCTGTAAAAGAAACGTTATAAGCACCGGCATTGGCGGTTAGTCCGCCATTTATGTTGACATCATCAGTAAAATCTAATGTGCCGCCGCCTGATTTGCTAACAGCCACATTGTTAAAATCACTGCCACCCGCTTGAACGCTTTGTGTAACTCCTGTGACCCCATCGAAAGTTACTGTTGAGCCGGTGTTTGTAAACGTCGCGTTGTTTGTCCAGTTACCGGACACTTCAATATTGTTGCTGTTTGCATCCAATATACCGGTGGTCAGCGTTAAATTATTATTTACATCCAAAGTATCGAGTAGCTGGATACCTGCACCATCCATCGTCACATTAAAGAAGGAACCTGCATCGGCATCAATAGTTTGAGTTGCGCCACCATCAAATGTAACACTTCCGCTATTATGTAAAAATGTACCAGTGCTTACGTAATTACCTGATATGGTCATTGCAGTAGGTGCGATGAATGACGACACACCGAGTGTAAAATCACCATTAAAATCGGCTACTGATGCTGTAAGCGTAATATTGCCACCAATGGTAGTATTACCATTATACGTTTGTGTTCCTGTACCGGTATCAATATTGGCATCAACTGTAATGGTAGCCGTTGCTGCGCCACCATCGTCTTGAAGTATTAAATTTCCGTTACCACCAATAGAAAGATCGATTAAATTATTGATATCAATCGTTGCAGCTTCAAGTGTAAGGGTTCTGTCTCCCGTTAAAGTGGGATCGATATCTGCATTAACCGTGATTAATGTCGTTGCATCGAGTTTGACATCATTACCAGCCAATAATGCTTCCAGGGCATCATCACTAATAATACTGACTACAGCACCTTGGTCCGTATCGACATCGAGATCTGTAAGCGCAGCGTAGTCGTCACCCGTTGTGGTATCGCCATTCAAATCTGAATTTACCGCGAGATCAACAATATCAATTGAAGTTGGATCAAGTAACAATGTTCCTTTGGCACCATTCGCAGCAGTGGTTACAACATCGCCTTGAAAATCGAGCACATCTTTACCCGATACTTCTACAAAGCCACCATCTCCAGACTCATTGCCACCTTTCGCAGAAATATCACCTTTAAAAACAGTTGTATCATCTGCCCATACGATTACTTTGCCGCCATCACCCTCTGAAACAGCATCAGCTTTGATAGAGGTATTTTCACCAACATATGTTACGTTGGCATTTTGAACGTCAGGATTTTTACCCTGGAAATCACCACCAACTAGAACTTCGCCACCGCCTTTCTCACCAGAGACATCAATCGATGCGCTATCTAATAAACCTACTCGATCACCAAGTAATTGAACATTACCGCCTTTATCTTCTGCGGAAGTTGCGCTGATAAGTACGTTGTAATCTACAATAGTATCTTGCGCCGCTTGCAGTTTGACTGAACCACCTTGACCACCTGTTGCATTAGCACTTATGTTGCCGCTATTCGTTACGTTTTCTGCAGTCAGTTCAACCGAACCACCGCTGCTGGTTGCGTCACCCGCATCTGCAGTAAGTGTTCCGGTGTTAAGTACGGATGAACCTGCGCCCATACCTACAAGGCGAATTTCACCGCCCTTATTTTCGATACGTCCGGCTTTTATAATGCCTTCGTTATTTACAACTTTAGAAAATACATCTTTTGCAGCCGATCCTTTTAATAAAACACTGCCGCCATCGGCACTAATTTCACCGGTGTTACTCACGGCGGCATCAAGTGACTGTGCATTGATCAGGACTTCTTTATCAATCGCGAATTGCATGAGGCCATCGCCATCGAAATCCAGCGTGACTTGTTGGCCAGCAATTAGATTCACTTGTCCGGCTGAGGCGATTATGACGCCTTCGTTTTTAACGGCTTTACCGATAAGACTGATTGAGCCGCCCGTTGCTGCTTGCAATACGCCCTGATTAACAATGATGCCATCCGCTCCATCAACACCATTGAAGTTGAGTTTGCCTTCCATAAAGTCTTGAGTCTTGATATCAAGACTGGAGGCAATCAGTGAGTTGACATTGACGCGTGCTGTTGGACTAAAGAAAACACCGTTAGGATTGACTAATAAGACATTACCATTGGCATTAATCGAGCCGAATATTTGGCTCGCGTTTTGATCGTAAATTCTGTTGAGTGCACTGGCCGTTTTAGAAGGCTGATTGAATTGCACTAATTCGTTGGCTTTAACATTGAAACTTGTCCAATCAACTGTGAGCTTCTGCGTCTGTTGATTGATAACGGTAGTGGTTGCATTCGGTTTTGCAATGTTGCCCGTACCACCGACAACCTGCCCACCTTCTGGACCTGCGAATGCAGCGCCTGGATTCAGTGACAGGAATAGACTTGCGGCAGGTAAACAGACATTACGAATACACACGGCTATCGGACTCATTGAGAAGCCCTGATTTAGTCGCACGAAGCTTCCTTTATGAACCGGTGCTGCTTTCTTTTGCCTACGTTTCGCCAATGAAGGAATCCTTATTAAAAACCCGCTAAAAAAAGAACAACTATCCTCTATCTAATACCACATCTATTGCTGTAAAACTGTGACTCAAATCACATCTTTAAAATGAGCAATTTTATGTAATCTACCCTATTCCAAGTATACGTTTGTTTTTACTAATAATCCTGACTATGCCTCTCGTCAAATCCCTGTTTTTTTCAAAATTATTTTCTGTGCTTTAGGTTCTACCTTGCTTATAACTAGAAGCGATAGGTGATATCACCCCAAAACTGCACATTTCGTTCGTTACCTACATCGTTCCCGCCAATCTCAGTGGCCCAGAGGAGTTTCGACTCAAGCATGCCCGGCAATGTAAAGCGCAATCCGACACCTGCGCCTTTAAGTACCTCGTCATCCTGTGTCTCCGTCCCTAGTGGGTTATTTAATCGGCCTGCTGCCATGTCATAGTACAAACTCAGCTGCAATAGCTCTCCCCATGTGCGATTGTCAAACGCAGGGACATCTGAAAAACCTGGCGCATTGACTAAGTATTCAAACGATAGAAAATATGCACGATCCCATAACACTTGCGCAGTAGGGAACGCACGCAGATTGTCTGGCCCACCGATGGAGTACTGTTCCAGAGGCACCAATGTATCTTTTGTCCACTGGAATTCTGCTCTCAACAATAAGGACTGATTTTTTATAATGGTTTGTAATCGCGTATAGCTGGCAAATATTTTGTTAAATTTACCTGCTGCAAAACGCCTGTCAGGGGCTCCTCCTTGCCTGCTAGGTTGGGCTCCGAAAGCCAATAACGTCGCTTCAGCCGGGCTGCCCATAGAGCTGAGTAGATTATTGACACCATGACTAAATTCCAAAGAGGCAAAATTGATACCGCCGCCGCCTTGCTCTTTACTGAGACTGAAGGTATCTACAGAATCAAAATCTGCAGCCAAGCTAAACACAGATAAGCGGTCTCTGTTTGTATTTTGACCTGCTGTCGTTGTTGTGGATTTTTTACGCGTAAAACCAAAGCGTGAGGATAAATTCAGCTGGCGACTTCTGATAAATGATTTCTCAAGAAACACACCCTGAGCTTTTGTTTCCGCGCTGATATCTCTGTTTGCAAATTCGCCGCCAACATCGAACGAATTTTTGTTTAAAAACCCGCCGATCTTGTAACCATTCGATAGGTACCGTTCATAATCCATTGCAAACAAGAGATTGTTTTTTGGATTATATGATTGTTGAACCGAGACCGTGAGCCTGTCCGCAAATCCAGTGAAATTGTTCCAGTCAACAACAGTACGTAAGCGATTACGACCTGTTTCCTGTGTGCCATGTGTATCTGCACGAAACGCAACATCAAAACGTTTTTCTTCCTGTACCTTAAGCACAATGTCTGCACTGCCCACATGTATGCCTGGTTGAAATACACCAAACACGCTAAGACCGGAGTAATCTGTCAGCGTCAACAACGCAGCCTCAACTTTTGCTTTGCTGATGGGTTGGCCTACTAGTTTTAGAAATGGTTTTTCAAGAATTTCCTTGACATACATCTCGTTGCCTTCAGCCAATACGCGTCCAAGCTTGCCGACATAAATCTGGATATCCACGGTCCCCGCAGAGATTGTTTGCACAGGAACAACCGCCTGAGCCAGGATTAAACCTTTCTGACGATAATAGTTGGTGACGGCATCAGCGACACCTTGTAGTTGGCCAATGGTAAAGCCTTCAGGCCTGAGGGATTTTTGTTCCTCGAGTAACGCATTGACTTCATCAAGACTGACATCAAATTCTGGCAATTCTTCGCCATCCAGGAAGCGAAATTCAGTAACGATGATGGCCTCACCCTCGTCTACGTCAAAAGGTCTGTCGATAACGGCGGGAACTTCTATCACATCGGCTACGGGTCGGCTGGGGATGTCTCCACGACCTTCTTGTTCAGGGCGTACTGCTCCTGGACGAGCAGAGTCGGGTAAGCCTACAGGCCCAGCAAAAGCTGCACCGATGGTCAAAATACTGCAAAGCAGTATTTTAATGATTGCCGGAAACTTACTCCTCATACTTCAGATAAGTTCTCATTTGTAATATTAAAATTTGATAGTTATTTATTAATTCTCTATTAATAAACAAATATTTATAAAAATAACAATGGATTTAAAAATGCATACGGTTCGCTGACATATGCAAGTTGTTTACTATAGCAAAATCTTGTCTCTTGAGTAAAGATTTTTTAATCAATGTTATTTAATAGATAAAACTCGTAATTTATTGATTAAATTAGCTTATTTTTGTTCAATGAAAAATGTGTCTGAGATAATTTCACGGGATAATAATCTTGGCTGAAAAAATTGGATTTTCGAATTTTATACGGCTCAGGTCGCGCCTTTTCAGAAAACTCTCAATTTGTTCTTAATTTCAGGCGCCATTCTTCTATTTTTTTATCTTCTAAATCAATAGGGTATGTGATTTCTGCCTGTTTAAAAACTGCCTGTCTGATCTGAATATTTAGCTGTTTTAACATTAATTCTTTAATCTTGGGCTTTGCCTGTTCTAGAGTCACTTCCTGTTTGGGGACAATGACCCCTCTTTTTAAAATGTGAATGCCGTCATCCGTCTTGATGGGGTTACTGCTATTACCCTGTTTGAGCGTCTTGATGACATCTTTAACTTCAGGCTTCAAGTCAGAAACGTTAATCAAACCCATATATCCCCCACTCAAACGACTGGCCTCATGTTTAGAGTGTTTGCTCGCTGCAGAAGCAAAATCAGTTTTATCTTTCTTCAGATCATTACTGATTGATTCTGCACGCTTCTTCAATAACTCAATGTCTTTTTTACTGGTGCCTTCACTGATAGGTAAAAAGATTTGCCAAACGTGTATCCGCTCTTCAATGACAAATTTTTCCTTGTTTTGATCATAGTATTCTTGCACTTGTTCATCTGTTGGAAAATCAGCAGGGATTTTTGATGCAAGTAATTGATTTAAATATAATTCTCTAACAATATTGTCTACACCTCTCTGAGCAAGTATTCGTGTATTCTCGCTCTCATGTATTTTGTTCGCTTTTGCTGCTGCCAGGACAGATGCGTTGCCTGCTTCCTGTTTCACAAAATCACTGAACATCTTCTCATCAGCAAGGACTTGTTTACGTTGATTGTCATCAAGTACTGATAAGGTTTTCTTTAAATCAGATAATTCCAACGCAGCTTTAAGTGTTCCTGAAGGATTAGATTCAGCCTGCTTTGGTGACTCGTTTGCATTTGCTGTGGGTTTCTTTGATGTTGATTTATCTGCTTTTTGCTCGGCGTTTGATTCCGCCTCTTCGCTCTTTTCGTCAGTACCAATTCCAAGAAATTCCATAATTGAAAACGCGGTTACAGACATAGTGGTCGAGAAATAAATTCCCGTAGAGATAGCAATGCAAAGAAAAACCTTTGATAAAGTACGCCCACGTAGCATAATTTTGACCCTATTTTAAATCTTAGTATTTCGTTGTAGACACTGATGCGTTCGCTATAATTCCGGATGCATAATACAGGAAGCTGCAAATTATCCCACATGTGATTATCTTGGGCGACTGTCGTCTATTTTTTAAGGTTTGTATGTTAAGATTTTCCCTTGAAGAATAATAGAGTATGATGACAAGCAGAGGGAATACAGTAACTACTTATGGTAGTGGCTGAGTGGTTCGTGAGACTAAATTATGTTTAATAACTTAATTATGTTTAATAATTTAAAACACCAATTGGGTACAATAAAACCGATTTAAACGTATGGCACCAAAAACCATCAATATCGCCATTATGTTCGCTGACATAGCGGGCAGCACCAAACTCTATGACACGATAGGTGATCAGGCTGCAAGAGCAAAAGTTTCAGCAACCATTGACACCATGTCAGAAATTACCGTCCAGAATCATGGCACAGTTATAAAAACAATTGGCGATGAGGTCATGTGTACTTTTCCCACTGCTGAAGATGCAGGAACGGCCGCCTGGGAAATCCAGGAAACATTTGAAGAAGAAGCAGAAGTAAATACCGATGGTGCTCCCGTTGCTATCAGAGTCGGCATGCACTTTGGTCCAGCGATCATGGAAGGTGGTGATGTCTTTGGTGACGCAGTAAACATTGCGGCGCGTATGGCGGCACAGGCAAAAGCTAAACAAATTATCACCACGCAAGACACGCTGGATAAATTACCTCCGGCAATGCGTGCTAGTACTCGTTTTGTTGACCACGCACCCATCAAAGGTAAAAAGGAAGAAATCGATATCTTTGAAATTATCTGGCAGGAAGAAGATGTCACACGCATGGCAACAGGTATGGTTATCGACAAACCAACACCGGAAGCTACCTTACGTATTACTTACAACGACGAAACAGTTGATCTCAGTAAAAAACGACCTGGTTTGGTGATGGGACGAAGTCAAAATTGTGATCTCACCATCAACGAGAAACTGGCCTCAAGACAACATGTGCGCATCGAATTACGTAGAGATAAATTTTTTATTGTCGACCAAAGTACCAATGGAACTCATGTCCAGGTCGATGGTAATCCAGAGGAATTTCTTCGCCGAGAAGAAATCCCGTTAAACGGTAACGGGCGCATCAGCCTCGGCAAAGGCTTTAGTGAAGATCCTGATGAAGTGGTTACGTTCACGCTGATTTCCTGAATGGTTTGCTGGTTTCAAGAAATTAGCTTTTGCAAAATATTAATTAAGTGACGGGGGTTCCATTACTAGTGGTAGAAAATAAATCTTCCAAACTCCTTTCATGGTCATCATATGGTATTACTGACGTCGGTAAGGCTCGTAAACACAATGAGGACTCACTACTCGATCGTCCTGAAATAGGCTTATGGGTTGTTGCCGATGGTATGGGTGGACACGAAGGTGGTGACTTTGCCAGCCAATTGATAGTGAGCACGCTTGGCAAAATTCACGAAGGTATTACCCTGGATCGATTTATCGATGACATAGAAGACGGACTCATCAAAGTAAATAAGCGTTTAATTGCCAAGGCCAGCGAATCAGAAAAAAGAATAACGATTGGAAGCACGGTCGTTGGTATGATTGCTTATGACAAGTTCTGCACATTTTTCTGGGCAGGCGACAGTCGATTATACAGATTGCGAAATGGTTCTTTAAGACAGCTGACAACCGATCATTCTCAGGTTGAGGTATATATAGAACAAGGGCTGATCAGCCGTCAGGAAGCAGAAACGCACCCGCATGGCAACATGATTACCAGAGCGGTAGGTGCAGCAGATGACCTTTACATCGACTTCGACATACAGGAAATGCGCTCCGGTGACCGATACATGCTGTGCAGTGATGGCCTGACAAAACATACAGGAGATCAGGAGTTTGAAGAAATGCTAAGTAAAGGGTCTGCAGAAGAATCTTGCAAAGAGTTAATCGCACTCACTCTTGAAAGAGGCGCCGGTGACAATGTCACAACCATTGTAATTGATGTGGATTAATTATGATTAGAATCATAAGTGGAGGAATAGTCCGTGGCTGATTTTAAAACAGCGCTTGAAGCACTTGCAAAAGGTAATTTAGACGTTGAGGTTTTAACTAAACAGTTAACCCAGCTTCTAGAAAAAACACCACAATATGCGAATCGCATGTTGTCTCAGCTCGATGAAATGCATAATCAAAAAAGCATCAGCGATCAAGATTACGCAAGACTCAAGAGTCAGATAAACCAATATAGAAGAGCTCACGCGTCAGAAACGGAAACCGACTCAGATAGCGATAGTGATTCAACAGTCTTTGCACAGGAAGATAATGTAGCTGCAACATCAAGTACTGTTGATGATGCCACGCAGGTAATTGATGGCGGACAAGCAGCTGATAATGACGGCTTTGATGTCACCGGTGCAACAGACATGAGTGGTATCGATATTGATATTAGCGCAATTGTCGATCCATCAATTACATCTGCAACGGGGCCTGCTGAAACTGGCTGGACAGATCCCTCTGCACAGTCACCTACAATGGACACAGCATTGTTAGGTCCGGGTTCTATCATCAAACAGCGCTTTAAATTAATGAAAGTGCTGGGTATTGGTGGTATGGGCAAGGTTTATATGGCTCTGGATCTGCTCAAAGATGAAGCAAAAGACAAAAAGCCGCATGTCGCCATTAAACTCCTCAATGAAGATTTCAAGGATCATCCGGAAGCTTTTATCTCATTACAGCGTGAATCAAGTCGACAACAAAAACTGGCACACCCGAACATAGCAACCATCTACGACTTTGACCGAGTCGGCGGACCAGGAACACCTGTCTACATCACCATGGAATTGATGGAAGGCATGGAGTTGAAAGATTTCATCAAGAAAACGGTGAAAAAACAAGGTGGACTGCCCTTCAAAGAAGCTTTTGGCATGATCAAACAACTGGTTGATGCCCTTGCCTATGCACACGAAAAACGACTGGTACATTCAGATCTAAAGCCGGGTAATGCTTTTTATTGTAATGACGGCACGGTAAAGATACTGGACTTTGGTATCGCGCGTGCGGTGAAAAACCCGGTCACTGGTGAAGCTGAGAAGACACTGTTTGATCCGGGCCAATTGGGCGCGCTGACGCCTGCCTACGCCAGTTACGAAATGCTGGAAGGTGAAGAGCCCGATACGCGTGATGATACCTATGCGCTGGGTTGTATGGCATATGAACTACTCACCGGTAAACATCCTTTCAACAAATTACCTGCGAACAAGGCCAAAGAAAATAATCTCAAGGCACCCATCGTTCCGGGATTGAAGAAAAAGCAAAATCGTGCATTAGCCAGAAGTATCGCATTTGAACGTAAGGATCGCAGTCCATCAGTCGAACATTTCCTTCATGAACTCGAAGCAAGATATGTCTGGTATAAAAGCCCACTTACCATTGCTGCGCTACTCACAGCCGCAATTGGTCTCGGCGGAACTGTGCCTGTATTAAATTACTATCATCAGAAAGAGATCGATCTGGTGATTGCTGATATTAATACCGGAGATCCACAAACTATTGTCGAGAGGCTGGCTGCTTTAGACAAATACGATAATGCAGAAAAAGGCTCTATTTATGACGAGGCAAAAGATGCGATACAGAATTATTTTCGGAACGAAATCGCCAAGACTATAGATACCACAGACAACAATTACAACTTTTTCGATGCTAACGGTATTCTGGCAAAGGTAGAGGAAATATATCCTGATTCTGGTTTTTCGAATGAACAAGACAAACTGGTTTCATCTAGCAAGAAGCAACTCTTGAGCACACTATATACAGAATTTGCAGAGGCCCTTGAGGATCAGACCCTGCTAGGCAAGACACAAGAAATACTGAATATTATCAAGACACGAATTGATAAAGAAAATGCATTACTCACAGATCAACGTCCTGGCCATGCATACTTGACCCTTGCCGATGAATCCTTTGAGCAGGGCAATCTTGATAACGCGCTAACATTAATTAACTCGGGCATCAAACTTGCTCCAGAAGATCAACAGCTGGCAGATAAAAAAATTAAGATCAACAATGCAATTGAAGTCGTTGGCTTGCAAGGTAAAATCAATGCGGTCGAATCACAACTGGTGTCAATCAGTGATTACAAACAAATTCAGTCAGATGTTGTAAAACTTGCGAGTTTGAGTCCAAGTGACACACTATTGTCATCCTTGTCTACCAAATTGCAAACTAGCGTCACAACAGAGCTCGAAAGCCTTTTGCAATCGGGCAGTCGCGCTGATGCAGTCAACATGGCAACAGAATATGGCGAACTGTTAAGTACCCTGGAATTAGGCACGGAATTGACACAGTTAAAACTTGCTCACTTGACTGGCGCTGAGCGTAGTGAAGAAGTAAACAAAATTGTGAGTGCTGACAAAGCCAATATCGAAACACTAATTGCCGAACCCATGCTCGATGATGCCAAGTGGGAATCCTCGTTGCTGTCCAGTGTGCGGGAACTGGATAGTCTGGTCTCTGAAGACGTATCAATCGCTTCTGACTTGAACAACATACGCGAGTCCGCAGCCAACCTCTACATTGCCAAAGCCTCTGAAACTTTAGCTAGCAAACGTTTTGATGCTGCCAATAACTTCATTGATCGTGGTGAACGTTTCGCCCCGGATTTTAGCGAAATTTTTTCAACACGTAATGCGATAGCAGAAGCCAAGGCGACAAATGAAAAGAAATTACGGGTCGATGGTTTTAAAACCAACTTCGTAGTAGCAGTAGAAGCAGATGACTCTAACAAAGCCATTGGAATTCTCGATCAACTTAAGGTCGAAATACCTGATGACCCTTATGTCATCAAAGAAGCGCCAGCGATGCTGTCTTCCAGCTATGAACGTTTAGCCAGCAGCCGCTTTGAGTCAAAAGATTATGTCAATGCACTTAAATTTGCAGATGAAGGTCTGAAATTTAATCCATTAAATTCTAGCTTAAGATCATCCAGAGGTGAATATGCAGTAGAAGCAAATATCATCGAATTAACCAAGTTGTTCAGTACAAGTGTTGCCTTTGACAATAACGCAGTAAAAGACAAGATTAACAGTATCACTGTATCACCGGGCAGATACAGTGAATTCAGTCAGTCTTCTATTGCGACTTTAGAAAAACGTATCAGTGGACTTAGGAATACAGATGAAAATGCGGCCGCCTCACTGGCACAAAGTGCGGCTATTTTCTTCCCTGGAACAATCTTTGATCAACTGAAGAATGAATTGCAGTTACAACCTTGGCCACAGGCATCCGTAGCCAGTACAGCCCTAAGCTCTGGCAAACTCACAGAAGCCAATGCAATCATAGCAACAGCAACTACGGAGTTTGCCACGCACCCTGATTTCATCGCCTTTAATGAATCTCTGCAAATCAGTTTGAAAGAGGCCAATGGGGCTTATGCTGTCTACCTAACGGAGAAAGAAACTGCAGGAACGGATTACAATAATCTAAGGGCATCTAAACGATTTTTATCAAGGTCTCAATCCATGTGGACTGATAATCCAGCCTTTGATGAAGAAGAAACAGTGATTGATGAGCTTATCGCAGCCAATAAACCGGCTGCAAAAAAAGTTATCGCCAGAGAAAACCTAGATGATTTATCGGTAGCCAAGACAGAAGAATCTGGTGGTGCTGCGCCGAAAGAATGGAAACCGATCGCTGGAAGGCCGTGTACTGAGAATCTTGCTGGTTATGGTAAACGCGCCAAAGCTATCTGTTATGACTTTGTAAACTCAGGTTGGCGTGGCCCTTTGATGGTCGTAATGCCAACAGGAGATGCATTCAACAAAAACTTTGCCATCAGCAAATATGAAATATCCGTGGGTGATTATGGTAAGTATTGCGCTATTTCAGGGTCATGTACCCCAGAAAGAAATAAGGATAAATTCGACGATCCGCTAACCAATATCACACTGGAACAGGCAAAAGCTTACGCTGCATGGGTATCTGAGCGCACAGGTAAAACCTATCGCTTACCAACAACAGGTGAGTGGGAATATGCCGCTAACGCCGGTGGTAAACAACCCAAAAAAGACTACAACTGCAGAGTCGCTTTGGGAGACAAAGTTATAAAAGGCACAGGCACTGTGAGTATAAAATCTGGCCTGTCGAATGGTTGGGGGCTCAAAAACTACATAGGGAATGTTCAGGAATGGGTACTTGATGATAACAATGTCACTGCTCGAGGAGGTGCTTTTCAGGATGCACACTCCA
>JBLHKO010000056.1:0-12618 GCA_047620145.1 Gammaproteobacteria bacterium
ATATCACGAACTGTTTTTTCTACACTTCGAGTTTCTTTCATCATCGTTTCCTTTTCAGTGAACGATGAGCTAAAACTATCTCTTAAGCAATCAGGCTAATTGGTCCAACTAGTGCTGACGGGATACAACTGCCCACCTGCATTATTGTTTGATGTTAAGCAGCCTGGCTGTTCCAATTGGATTGACGAAACTCTTGCTTACCTGGAAAATAACAATTCTATAGAGAACGTTTTGTTGGGGTTCAGGGATAGTGCGTATTTGTTTGGCGATCAGCTTGGTTCGTATCCGGAAATCCCGAATCAAAATCCTAACCACCAATTCACTGACTCTTATCAAAGCTCAAAAGCTGAAGACTTAAGGGAAATTTACTGGCAGAGTTATTCTGAATTAATCGCTCGTCTTTTAAAGTCTGGCAAAACGGTTTACTTACTATATCCGATTCCAGAATTGCCAGTGCATATAAGCAAAGCAGTTGTTCCGTTTTCTGTGTTTGGTAATAAAACTATGCTTGACTTGGAAAAGTCAACAACTTCAGATTATTATCTAAGGAGGAACAGTTTTATTCTTAGTAAACTTGATACTCTTCAATACGGAAAAAAATTACATGCTATAAAACCGTTTGAAATACTATGTGATTTTAATTATTGTCCCGCCGCCAGTAATGGGAAGGCGCTCTACTTTGACGATGATCACCTCAGTACAACAGGTGCAGCTAAGTTGATAGCAAATAGCACAATTTTTGACTATAAAAAAACCAACAATAGCATCAACACAGATGGCTAAAAACGACGCGATTTCTAGTACGCAACCGAAACACCCCAATTAGTCAACGGTTATGCTAAGCGTTAATTTTTGCTTTTATACAATACAGACGTTCAATTGAAAATTAGTGGTTCAGATAATTCAGAAAAAACGTGGTCTGAGCTTCCCCTGTATCCAGTCAAAGCATATGAGACATATTTGAACTAATCTTGGTTAGGATGTGATTATAAACTATGATATTTAATGTCCGTATATGGACTCCTCCCCGTATGCAAGCACTCTATTTGATGAATCAAAACCTTGCGAGCCTCGCAAATTCTGAACGAAGCCACAATATAAGCTAAACTAACCTGAGTAAGTCACGGTAGTTACGAAATGGCTACAGGGAAATCGCAATAATTATGATCACCTTAGGACACCGTCTATGAAATTTCAACGCATTGAGTTCTCGTTGCGCGCAGCGTTCATTGGATTTTATATGACCCCTGAGAAGGACAAGGTCTGGATTACTGTGCTGCCATTCTTTCCGCTCTACTTCAAGAGGGGCTAGGTCTCTCAGGGCAATTGGACGGGTCTATGACCGGCATTCTTCCTCCATATTTGGTGTGTTGTCCCCGAGCGGCGGTATCCGCCTACCCGATAAACAGCGGTCACGTTTAGCCCTGTCTTTACAAGAACGTGAAGAGATATCTCGGGATTTGGTGGCCGGATTATCACTGCGTACCATTGCGTCTCAATTAGGAGTGCCCCGTCCACCATCAGCCAAGAAGTAAAACGTAATGGTGACGTTTCGACTTACCGTGCAAGTGAGGCTGACAAATCCGCCTGGGCTAGAGCGCATCGACCCAAACCCTGTAAACTATCAGTATCGCCATTACTGTGTCGTGTCGTAGTGGAAAAGCTAAAAGCGCACTGGGCACCGGAGCAAATTGCGGGTTGGTTGAAACGTACCTATGCAGGAGACGAAAGCATGCAGGTATCACACGAGACTATCTATAAGAGTTTATTTATTCAGGCCCGCGGGGCCTTAAAAAAAGAGCTTTTGGCGCACCTGAGACGAACACGTGCCATGCGTCGTTCCCGACACCACACGCAGAAGACCCCCGATCACGGACGTATCACCGATACAGTATCGATACATGAACGCCCTGCCTCGGTAGAAGACCGGGCGGTACCAGGCCACTGGGAAGGTGATTTGGTGATAGGTAGCAACAACAGTCAAATCGCGACGTTAGTAGAACGTCATACCCGTTACGTGATGTTGGCCAGAGTGAAAAGTAAAGACTCAGAAACGGTGATCAATGCACTCATTAAACAAGCACACAAGTTGCCCCGGGAACTCTATAAATCACTGACCTGGGATCGAGGCTCAGAGATGGCACAGCACAAACGTTTTAGTCTGGATACGGATATACAGGGTTACTTTTGTGACCCACAAAGTCCGTGGCAACGTGGGTCAAACGAGAATACCAACGGGTTACTCCGGCAGTACTTCCCGAAGGGAATGGATCTTTCGGATGTTTCGCAAAATAAACTGAACGCGGTAGCGAGACAACTCAACGGACGACCAAGAAAAACATTAGGGTTTGAGACACCAGCAGAGAGATTTGACGCATGTGTTGCATCGACCGGTTGAGACGGCAAAGTTAAAGCAGACAATGGGTGTTGCCCCTACTATGTGGGACTGGTGGGGGGAAACATCCACAATTATTCTCAATACTAGACAAGAAACTCCAATACTAAGTTTCGTGTATCTACCTATTTCTCTTATTGTTACATATCGTCATGTATTGCTTTCTATTTGAGAAAATCTGACTCAATATCTGATGCAGACAACTGAGTCGGAGTTGTCGTAATCGTCTATGATTTACGCCCTTCTAGCAAAGCTAGGCGTGTTTCAATTTCATTCCTGAGGAAATTATCAATTTCCTTTCCTGGTACAAATAATTATTTTGTATTTATACTATTAACTCTTATGAACTATTTCTCTTACGATGCGCCATTTATCTTGAGAACGTTTTAGATTAAATGTTTTATTAACCTGGTCCTGAAAATGATCTGCTCGATACACCTGCTGAAATGTAACAATGGCTTGTTTAGAGTCCAAAACATTAATTGAAATATTACTAATTTTCACTTCAACAAAAGTTGGTCGAGTGATGCGATCATGTCGCGTTTTTCTCCAGGCATCATGGCTATCACCATTTGCAGGGCGATAATCATCAGTATAGTAAGAAAGGTATTCATTAACATCCTGTTGTGACCAAGCCTCAGCCCAACCACGAATTAAAATTTCGATCTCAGAATCAGTGATGGATTCTGAAACTTCTTCAAAATTATTCACCTCCTTTTCCGATGCATATTTTGGATTGGAACCAGACTCCATCAAATGTTGATCTGACCGTTCTGCTACGTGAGTATCTTTCTTATCAATCGATGTGAGTGGCTCTGGCACATTAGAAACTAAAAATGATTTCTGTACAGAGTCATTTGCTTGTGTACGTAGGGCTATATCATTATCTCTCCGTTTAGAAGCGGTAATTTGTACTTGCTCTTGATAGTTTTGGCTGAGTTTAGCCAGTTTTTGTTCCGATTGGTCCCTCGCCATTTGTGCATCAGCCAGCTCACGTTCAAGAGTGGATAGACGAAGCAAATCAACCTTGCTGGATTGCGCCTGTGTCTTTTGACTCTCAGTTAAACGCGCCACATCCGTAGATAAATCCTGCTTCGCTAATCGTTCTTGTTGCAAATCTTCCACCAGGTTGGCAAGTTTATTTTGCGATGTCATTAATTCGACCTTGCCTTTCTCCTCCGCCAATTTCAGCGTCTCAATCTGCTGATCCTGTACTCGATACGCCTGCGTTAGTCGATTAAATTCCGTATACATTTCTCCCTTCACCGTCTGCTCACCGTTTAGTTCCACAGTCAATGTTGTTATCTTAGATTGTGAAGTCTTTAACTCAGATTTATGTGTCTCTGTTATAGAAACGAGCTGTTGTTCCTGTGTTTGCTGTGACGTCATTAATTGTGCCACTTTCTGCGATAGTGCTTGATTCGTTAATCGCTCTTGCTGCAAGTCCTTACCTAGTTGAGTAAGCTCAGTATTTACCATTGCTAATTGCGACTTACCTGTATCATCTGAGAGCCTGATTTCTTCGAACTGTTTGCCTTGGGCCCGATACGCCTCCGTTAGTCGATCAACTTCCGATCGCATTTCACCCTTCGCCGATTGCTCACCAATTAGTTCTTCGGTCAACGTTGCTATCCTGGATTGAGATATCTCTAACTCAGCTTGGCCTGCCGCTGTTCTAGTAACGAGCTGTTGTTCGTGTGCTTGCTGTGACGCCATTAATTCTGCCAAATTCTGCGATAGTGCTTGATTCGTTAATCGCTCTTGTTGTAATTCCTTCTCCGACTTAGTAAGCATCGTACGAATCTTTGCTAATTCGAACTGAATTTCTGCATCTACTAACCTTGTCTTCTGTAGAAGCTGCTCTTGCAACTGGTGCTCCTTAGTCAAACTCGCAAGATCAGATTCAAGCTCTAATTTGGCTAATTGTTCACTCATCAAACCCTCAGTCAACTTAATCACCTTGGATTGTGACTCATCAAACTCAACCTTGAGTGTTTGTGCTCCGGCAACTAGACGTTGTGTTTCTGTCTGCTGCGCCTCTGTTAAGCCCACCATCTCATTTGATAATTCATTTTTCTCCAATCGTTCCTGCTGCATGTCTTCATTCAATCTGAGAAATTCATTATCAAGTTCTAATTTTGCCAATTGCTCGCTCATCAGGACCTCAGTCAACTTAGCCACCTCGGACCGTGTGGCCTCCAATTCCAGTTCGCGCGATTTTACCTCGTCAATAAGGCGCTGAGTTTCGGTCTGCTGTGCTTCTGTTAAACGCAGCACGTCATTTGATAATTCTTGTTTTGCCAGTCGTTCCTGTTGTATGTCTTTCTTCAGCCCGACTAGTTCTAGATTTGTTAATTGATGCTGTTTTGCCTGCTCAGCATTCAAGTCTTTCAGTTCTTTTTCTAGAGTAAGACTTTCTGCTTGGATTCGTTCTCTTTCTGCATCTTCTTCTAACAGTTGAGCTTTATAGGACGTGAGTTCACCCTCGACGCTTGAGAGTGTTTGTTTTGTCATGTCCCGTTCATGTAGTAACTCGCGCACAGACAACCCTAAACTCGATAACTCAGTTTCCAAATCCTGCTGCGACAGTCTTGAAGCTTGAAATTCTATCTCTTGTGCGTAGTCTGAATGTAGCCAACCTTCAACACCATCTACCTTTGCCTTTAGCCAGGACCCCTTACGATCCATGACACGAAATTCAGTTTTATCCTCTATTATTCTTAACCTGACGCCCGCTAGAGCAGGACTATCTCGAAAATTAATACGTGCTACGGCACGATATCTCGGTAAGCTTTTATCTAATTTCAGGATATGCTGTAAGGCGTTTATTTCTGATCGTAAACTATCAAACTGAGATCGGGTGCTCGCCAACTCAACTTCGCGCGACCGCTGCTCAGTAATGAGTTGCTCGACCTGCTGAGCTTGCTCATGTTGCGCTTCAATCAAGCGCGTCACATTATTTGATAGCCCCTGCTTCGCCAATTGTTCTTCTTGATATTCTGCCGCCAGCTCGGAAAGTTCCATACGCACCACAGCTAATTCGGCTATACGGTTCTTTTCCCCTAACGTGATCTCATCAATCTGCTGCCCTTGTTCCAGATGCTCTCTGGTTATGCGAACGAGTTCAGCATCCAGTTTCTCTTTGGCAACTTGTTCACTCTCCAGCACCTCGGTCAATTTATCTATCTCGGATTGAGACACATCCAATTCAACAACTCGCGACCGTTGCTCAGCAAGAAGTTGTTCCATATGATGCGCCTGTACCTGTTGCGCCTCCAACAGGCGCTCCACATCCTTTAATAGTCCCTGTTTCGATAGCTGCTCCTGTTGCAATACTTCTGCCAACTTTTCACTCTGGGTATGCGCCACCTCTAAATCAGACTTACCTGCTTCATTTGCTAAAATAATTTCCTCTAACCGTCGCCCCTGCGCCTTATACTCAGTGGTAATACGGACAATCTCTTGATTTATTTCTCCCTTTGCCAATTGCTCATTCGTCAAATCTTCAGTCAATTTCTCAACCTGGGAACGTAGCGTAATAATTACTTCAGATGATTCTTGTACTGCATTGACAGGGGTATTTATATTTACAGCTGTATTGGTTTCTTTAAAAATACCTACATCATTTGCAGCCAGGTTTTGTGTAGGGACATCACTTACCAACTCGGACACAAGTACCAATTGATCGACGTAATCCCAATGTAACCAACCTTCATGCCCATCTATCTCTGCAAACACCCAATCACCGTTACGTTGCGTTAACTCAAGCTGAGAACCTTTGGGAATAGTAATGAGGCGTTGTCCATTTAAATTTGGTTCCGCACGCAAATTAATATTTGCAATTGTAACAGCGCTAACCGGTTCATTCGATTGCACCGAAATAGCTGTGTCCTCCGCTGATGCAAGTATGACTGGTGGCATATCAAGGTTTTTGAGACTTCCAAGCACCCCGTCACGCAACAGTTCAAATAATTCTGCCTCCCAGCGATCCCCTTTGGATTCATCTTTAGTAGACAGGATTACAATAACAGTGTCGTGAAACGGTGATACGAATATGCACTGTCCACCATAGCCTACAGCGGCGAAGCTACCCTGATCAGATGATTGCACCCACCATAAATAACCATAATTACCATACGTTTCATGGGGACCATTATCCGTTTCCCGAGTTGATTCTTCCACCCAGGACACAGGCACCAACTGTTTTCCACCCCAACGTCCACGATCCAGATACAGTTGACCAAATTTCATAACATCACGTGGCAAGAGCGAAAGATTATTGCCACCGAAATAAATACCATCTGGATCTTGCTGCCACCCTGCTATCACTATTCCCATAGGTTCAAACAATTCTTTTTCGGCAAACATTCTCGTGCTCATGCCAGTTGCTTCGGCCAGTATTGCAGACAAAATATGTGTGTCCCCGGTACTGTATTGAAAGGTGCTTCCTGGCTGAGCGGTGAGAGGTCGTTGTAGTAATGCAGTAATCCAGTCGCGACTTAATATCCAATCGTTGTAGGCCTGGTAACTGGTGGACTCCAGTCCAGAGGTCATGGTTAATAAATTATTTATGGTTATTTTTTTCTTATCAGGGTCTTGAAGATCTTTGGCTTTGCTTAATATCTCAGTGATGGGCTGGTCAAGTTGTAGATAGCCCTTAGCGATTGCGATACCCACCAATGTTGAAATGATACTTTTCGAAGCCGATTTCAAATTATGTGGAGTACTGCGTGCGCCACCTCGCCAATATTGCTCTTCAATCAGGTAACCCTGACGTGTCAATAAGAAACCCTGAACGCCGTTCATCTCACCTATTTTTTCTATAGTGGAATTGAGCTTGTCAGAATCGAAACCCATAGTCGCCGGCGATGCTGCATACCAACGTCCAGAACCTTGTCTTGATGAATCAATTTCAGCGGTTATATTCTGTTGTGCGTGGCTTGAGATACTGGTCACTAACGATATTAAAAACATGACTGCGCGGGCAGACAGGAAAATTTTCCTGATGGCGACACGAAGTATTCGCAAGGTCACGGTTGAAATCCAAACACAGGAATGACTATTACCAGACAATTATATTCTCACTATTAATCATGTAACGGCCTTGATTTTAACCCAGAGGAGACCAGGAAAGACACCTATAGAGTTAGAATGAGTGAATTTCTATAGTTAGTTGTTGGGAGAGTGCAGAAACTGGGGTACTACACATAATTTCAAACTACTTAGGCTGAATTATCTGGTTATTTTTGATTAGATTATAAAGCTGTATCCTGAAAATTCACCGCTCCCAGCATCAACTATTCGAGTATTAGTTTATATCACTTCGTTCAATGTTGGACGCTGATCCAGATGATCAGTTATCGCCTCATATGCCATGGCAAATTCCAATACCTGACGATCTTGCCCCATACGTCCGATAAACTGCATACCCATGGGCCTGCCCTGACTATCAAATCCAGCGGGTAGATTAACAACAGGTAATCCCGCCAACGTCCCACCTATGACAGCTTCCATCCATCGATGGTAGGTATCCATAGGCTTACCATTAATAGATTTTGGCCAATGGACATCTGCAGAAAATGGAAATACCTGTGCGCTGGGCAGGGCCAGAATATCATAGCGTTCAAACAATTTTTCCAGGGCCAGGTACCAATCGGCCCGATCTACGGCTCCTGCTGAAAGCCGGGCACCAGATATATCAAAACTCCCTTCTATTTCCCAGACGAGTTCAGGTTTAAATAATTTTCGAATTTCAGGATCATTGTATTGTGCTTGTCGACCAGTTTGTGACCAATGTCGGAAGGTCAACCAGGTCTGCCATAGTCTGGCCATATCATATTCAGGTTTACAGTCTTCAACGATCACACCATGAGACGATATATCTTTCAAACTTTGTTCACAAAGTTCTATCAATCCTGGTTCGGTGGATAGATAGCCATCATAGTCACCCATCCAGCCGATACGATAATTAGACAAATCAGATCTCTGAAAATTATCATACTTGGGGATCTCATCCCTCAAGCTTAAAGGTGAACGGGCATCATATCCTGCAATCGTACTGAGCATTCGGATAGTATCTTCGACATTTCGGCCCATGGGGCCATTTACTGAGAGTTGATGATAAAAAAGATCTTTCGGAGTTGATGGGACACGCCCCTGGCTCGGCCGAAAGCCAATGACATTATTAAAGGCGGCCGGGTTTCTAAGTGAACCCATCATATCGCTGCCATCGGCGGTGGGTAACATGTGAGATGCCATACCAGATGACGCGCCACCACTACTACCTCCAGCAGTTAAATCAGGGTTATAGGCATTTTTTGTGGTGCCATGTACCGTATTATAACTCTGTGACCCCAGTCCAAATTCTGGGACATTGGTCTTTCCAATAAATATTGCGCCCTGCCCGCGAATCCTGGAGATATGGATATCATCTGCTTCGGCGATTATGCCTGCATGGATGGGCGATCCGAAACTCGTTTCCAGGCCTTTTGCATTTGCCAGGTCTTTAACAGCATGCGGCATACCATGCATCCAACCCCAGTATTCTTGTCTAGCCAATGCACGATCGGCAAAAGCCGCTTGCTTAATTAACTCATCATCATTGACCATACTGACTATGACATTATAAACAGGATTATAGCGGTGAATTCTTTGCAGATATGATTGCATCACCTCCACACAACTGACCTGTCTAGCGCGGATAGCTGCTGATAGCTGTGTGGCACTCATGCTGGTTATGTCTGCTGGTAAAGCTTGGGCTAACAGATGATTCGATCCAAACAACGGAAGAGCCGGGACGACGGCAAGACCCGCTGTAATACGTAAAAAATTTCGACGATTCAACCTCTTATTATATGTACTCAAGGACATCCCCCTTTAACAATAAATCTTGGGGATATAGTATAACCGGTGATAATACAAAACCAGATTTGTCAGCTAATTTTTTCATAAAAAAACTCCCTGCAGGACAAATATACAGCTGTAGCCTGCTACTAATTAAATATATGTCTCCTATAACTACCTCTTTAGCGAATATTTAACATATCATTCCACAATAAAACTAATGTGAGCGACAATTGCTTATTCGTATCAAATTTTTGCTGGTCATTAGATAAATAAACGTTTTATCATTTCATACTATTCTTTTTTAAAATATTATATTCTGGAAACAATGCACACTAACTTGAAAGGATTAGTTTATAAATAGACGCAAAGGATGAACTCAATTTAAATATCAAACATAAGGAACCACTATTATGAAATTTGAAACCATTGCCATACATGGCGGCTATTCACCTGATCCCACCACCAAGGCCGTTGCTGTACCGATTTACCAGACCACATCCTACGCCTTTGACAGCACCCAACATGCGGCTGACCTGTTTGATCTGAAAGTTGAAGGAAATATCTATACTCGAATAATGAACCCCACTACCGCAGTTCTGGAACAACGGGTAACAGAAATGGAAGGAGGTATTGGCAGTCTTGGACTGGCATCAGGCATGGCTGCAATCAGTTACGCCATCATGACCATCGCTGAGGCCGGTGACAATATTATTTCTACCAGTACCTTATATGGTGGCACCTATAATCTGTTTGCCCATACCTTTCCGCAATTGGGTATCGATACCAGGTTTGTAGATTCCAAGGATTTTGATGGAATGGCATCGAAAATTGATAAAAATACTAAGGCAGTATTTTGCGAATCCATAGGCAACCCTGCAGGAGATGTTGCGGATCTCGAAAAGATTGCTGAACTGGCACACGCCAATGGTATCCCAGTAATTGTGGACAATACTGTACCCACACCGTATTTATGCCGACCATTTGAGCATGGTTGTGACATCGTTGTGCACTCTCTCACCAAGTATATGGGGGGCCACGGAAATAGTATCGGTGGGGTATTGGTAGACTCCGGAAAATTTCCCTGGGCCAAACATGCAGAAAGATTCAAAAGATTAAATGAACCCGATGCCTCATACCATGGCGTCGTCTATACCGAAGCACTTGGTGAAGCAGCGTATATAGGCAGGGCCAGAGTTGTTCCCCTGAGAAATATGGGCGCTGCCCTCTCTCCCATGAATACTTTTTTAATCCTGCAAGGTATAGAGACCTTGCCGATACGTATGGACAGACATTGCGAAAATGCCACCAGAGTTGCCGATTATTTAAAAGGTCACTCAAAGATCACATGGATAAAATATGCCGGACTGGCGGACAATGACGACAATCAATTATTGCAAAAATACTGTGACGGTCGTGCATCAGGGATTCTCAGTTTTGGCATAAAGGGTGGGTTTGAAGGTGGGTCAAAATTTATCGATGCACTGCAATTGATTACCCGCCTGGTAAATATTGGTGACGCAAAGTCATTAGCATGTCACCCGGCGAGCACCACCCATAGACAGTTATCAGATGATGAATTAAAAACCGCTGGTGTTTCCAGGGACCTGGTTCGATTGTCCATTGGTATTGAACATATCGACGATATCCTGGCGGATGTTGAACAGGCGCTTGATAAGGTCTAAGCAACAATGAAGATGCTCTATATGGATAAGAGTATTTAATTATGACATCTTCGTGGCAACAACAAACATTTGAGTCTTGCGATCAAAAACTTTGGCAGATGCTGAGATTAAAACTCGATGAGATAGTGGACACTTCTATTAATCAGGAAGGTCTGATTGATAACTTTTATCTACCATTGTTTTTTAAATTGCATGATCAACTAACTAATTCAAAACAATCTGCATTTGTAGTAGGTATCAATGCACCTCAAGGGGGAGGCAAGACCACACTCACGAGTTACCTGGTACAGATGTTTGATTGGTGTGATCTGAAAGCAGTTGCGCTATCGATAGATGATTTTTACCTTAAACGTGAAGACCAGGTTCGCATCGCACAGGAGCATCGGGATAATATTTATTTACAGCAAAGGGGCTATCCTGGAACACACGATATTGAGTTAGGTGCGGAGACCTTTTCATTATTAAAAAATCCAAAAAATACACAAACTCTTTCACTGCCCCGATATGACAAATCTAAGCATCTGGGTCAGGGAGACAGAGCTGATGCGGAATTATGGCCCAATACACAACCACCAGTGGATATAATCTTGTTTGAAGGTTGGATGCTTGGCTTCCAGGCCCTTCCATCTAACCAGATCATAGACAAGCATCTGTTAAAAATAAACACGTTACTTGAGAAGTATCATAAATGGCATCAGTTCCTGGATAGCTTTATTTATCTCTATCCTGAAGACGTCAACTATGTTGTAGATTGGCGTATTGAAGCTGAAGAACGTATGAAAGCAAAAGGACTTCCCGGGATGACAACCGAAGAAGTAAGGGAATATGCGGAGAAATTTTTACCCGCTTACAGACTTTATAGTCCACCCCTGATCAACAATCCACCTACTGTTGATAATTATATAAATATTGAGATTGGTAAAAACAGGCTACCTATTATTATTTAATTTAATAAATCAATTTTTTAATTCATTTTACATACGATTCTTGCTGTAATTTGTCCATGGTCATATTCATTTCTAAAGTAACCATCTACATTGAATCCTTTCGGACAAAGTCTCTTAAATTCCTCTGCACAGTAGCTGGGAGACTCCACACAAGTAACTTCATATTGAGACGGACCAATAGTTGTGGTTTTTACCTTTGATATTATTCCATTTTCAACTACAGGAATTTCACTCGCCGCTAAATAGATGGGAGTAAGGATAAAAAGTAATTGGAAGATATATTTAGAGACCAGCACCGGCGTAAGGTGCTGCATTTTCTTCAAATTCTTTCATGCTCATAGTCTTGGCACCGAGTTTTAAAAGTAACGCTGCGGTACTTTCATGCTTACCGTAGAGTCCCCTGTTTCCTATGCTCGTTGACATACCTGAGGCCATAGTCCACGGCGTCTCGCCTTTACCGTCTGTTACATTCACCTTCGCACCATGAGTAGCGAGATACTGTACTACACTTTCTGAACCAGTAAATGCGGCAATGTGCATAGCAGTTTTTCCACCCCCACTCACAGCATTGACATCAACACCCATTTCAAGAATTGATTGAACTGCATTGTATGCCCGTTCGACTGAGTCCTTATTAGCTACATTTCCACCTTCTTGATAGGCACAGGTTCCTGTACAAGCTGCTTGAGCGGCTGCCATTAGAGGTGTAATACCATCTTTGGTATTAATGTTTGGATCAGCCTTATAT
>JBLHKO010000057.1:0-12402 GCA_047620145.1 Gammaproteobacteria bacterium
AAATGAGGACACTTCGGTATAGCCTCTGAGGGCTAAAATTTGGAAGGAAAAAATGGTGGCCAGGGACAGAATCGAACTGCCGACACGAGGATTTTCAGTCCTCTGCTCTACCGACTGAGCTACCTGGCCATTTATCTAAACTTAATACTCTAAAAAACTACCAATATCAAAGACCGCGTATTAAACAGACCTTAACTTGATACGTCAAGTAGAGAACCCTTTTGTTGAATTATTCTTCAGGTGCCACGAATTCATCTGGCAGCTTTGAGCCAGAGCCAAAAAAGAACTTTTCCATTTCTTCTTCGAGAAACTTGCGTGCCTTGGGCTCAATCGGCGTTAACCGGTATTCATTAATCAACATGGTTTGATGTTGCAACCATTGCTGCCAGGCTTCCTGAGAAACATTCTGATAGATTCTTTTACCAAGCTCGCCGGGATAAGGAGCGACCTTGAGTCCTTCGCCTTCCTTTTTTAATTTCACACACTGTACTATCCTGCTCATAAGCTACCTCTTAGTCGTACTAGCCGGGTTATTTTCCTAACATGACAATGTTTATGTTAGTTATACATGTCGGTTATTCTGTAATGGTTAACAATAAATTCTTAACTGGCACGGGGACGCCAAACTTTAAAGCATCGCCAGATAAACACCACTGATAATCATCCATTTCTTTTACATTATTACATTGTTTTACCTTTAAATGGACAGGTAAAATCTCTAATCGAAAATGTGTCAATGCATGTTTGATAACAGATAGCTGCTTGATGATAGAACCACTGAATCCTGTTTTCGCCAGCAACCATGATTCTATATCATCATCGGGCGAACACTCCGGGAAACACCATAAACCACCCCATATCCCCGATGCAGGACGTCTTTGAAACAATATTTCACCCGCCTGGTTCTCCAACAAAAGAAAAACTGATTTACGTAGTGGGACTGCTTTTTTCGGTTTGGATGTTGGATATTTGTGCTGTGATTCTTGCTGCCTGGCTATACAGTCTTGTGATATCGGGCAAAGTTCACACTGAGGCCGTGACCGCGTACAAATAGTTGCGCCCAAATCCATAATGGCCTGTGTGTACTCAGCAACATTTATTTCCGGAGTAAGCTCTTCTGCCAGTTGCCACAAATTTTTTTCTATTTCTGGCTTCCCCGGCCAACCACTGACAGCATAAAAACGGCTTAGTACACGTTTTACATTGCCATCGAGAATGGCATAACGTTGTTTAAAGGCCAGCGCCATAATTGCCCCAGCGGTCGATCGTCCGATCCCGGGTAAGGTTAAGAGCTTTTCTTTATCTGGCGGGAGTTCACCATCATGCTCATTGCAGACCATCTGTGCAGCGCGATATAAATTTCGTCCCCTTGCATAATAACCAAGACCCGCCCAATGACTTAGCACCTCATCAATATCTGCTTTTGCAAGTGACTGAACATCGGGAAATGTTTCAATAAAACGATTGAAATAAGGAATGACTGTACCGACCTGAGTTTGTTGCAACATGATCTCCGAAACCCATACATGGTAGGGCGTTGGCTCTTGTTGCCAAGGAAGGTCATGTCTACCGTGTGTCTGGAACCAGATAAGCAGCTGATCGGAAAATTGATCTCTCACTAAAATAATTTATCAAACACACCCTTAAGTGCTTTCTCCTTAAGCTCTTCTATTGGATCAGCAGGTTCACTTTTTGGCTGTGCAGTTGTTTCCTGAGGCTGTGTAGCCTCTGTCGTCGATGGCGCTGTGCTTGCCCCTGGTTCCGTCGTCGATTGTTTCGAACCCGGTAGCTTGATACCAATAACATCTCCCAATTTATCGAGCGCGCCTTTTTTTACGGCGACACCCAAAAGTTTTCCATAGTCGGGTTTACATCCGCCGGCAATATCATCTAAGGAACCGCGGCACCTGATAGGAATCGCATAACCACCAGTATTGTAATTCTTCTCGCCTCGAGTTGCGCTTTCTTCGACAACCGCAACACTCAAATCATATTTAATTGTATTGTTACGCAGATTTCCGAGTGTATCGTTTTTGTCGACACCACCATTGACCTTAAAACCGGGTGCTGTGATCAGTAAATCATTATTTTTAACCACACCATTAGTAATATTTAAAGTCCCAGACAATTGCTCGAACTTGGTTTCGCCACCCTGCTTGACTGTTCCCAGTCGTTTGCTCTCAAGCAAGACCTCCGCTTGTTCAAGCGTCTTTTTCACATCGATACCACGCAGGATCCCATCTTTTACTTCAAGCTTAGCCTGTCCACTCAGTCCATTTTTAAGTTGAACTGAATTCGCGCCCTTGGATGATACCTTCGCGGTGATATTAGCGGTTCCCGCAAGTTCACTTTCAGGTGATTGCATGTAATCTATCATCAGTGGTTCAATTTGCACGCCCGTGAGTTGCGTTTCCTGGTTGAGTTGCAATAATTTCCCCCTAGCATCCAGTGTGATAGTTCCCTGATACTTACCTTGATATAAATCAGCGGCGATCGGATTCATTTTAATCAAACCGTCTTTGGCATTGATGCCCAGTTTAATATTTTTTAGTTTTAGATTTGAATAAATCAAACTACCAATTTGTAATTCACCTTTGGCATTGAGATTTCTTAACGTTTCCACGGGTAATTCTGTCGCCGCTGCTGCTACAGCTGTATCAGGCGAGCCTTTTTTTGATGTTTTCGACTCCCCTTTTCCTGCTTCAACCTTTGCAACTGGTGGAAAATAACGATCTACGTTGATGCTATCGATACCAATACCGAAATTAATTACCGGCTGTGTGAAATGTTTTACCGAAAGATTGCCTTTCAATGTTGAATCATCCAGCAACAAAGTAAGATCTTCAAATTCAATACTGCTCGTTGACCCTGAAAATTTTGTCTCAACAGCAACTTTAGTCAGTACCTTATTGTCTGATGTGACTGGAACCTCTTGCTTCATCTGCGTCATGAATTTCCTAAGATTAAATTCAGTGACTGCCATATCCCCACTAAAGGCTGGTTTGTCTTTAATTTGGGTGACGTTAATATTTGCTTTCAAATCCAGTCCCAATCCATTTACTTTCATGTTACTCATCGAAAGTGTTTGTTTATCCATGTTCATCTTTGTGTCTGCCGTCATGGTCAGATCAACAGGAGAATTCGGTATGTCTTTGCCGGCAACGGTGGCTTTAATATTCAACGGACTCAGGCTGATATCATTACTCGTACCTTTGATTCCAATATCTACTGATATTTTTTTCAACACCCCGGCGAGCGCACCTTGATCAAAGGCCACCAGAACGGCAGATAAATCCTCACCTTTTAACGCAAGCTGACCATCGACGTTACCTTTCTTGTTAAAATCTGTCGCAACTATCTTTCCATCCACAGTCAATCCCAAACCTTTTGCTGACAAAGAAGGTAGATTGATATTGCCCGTTTTCATGTCCGCATCAAAATCCGTTTTAACAGAGAAGGATTTGTCTTTTAGATTGTTTATCTGTTGTGCAAGCGCATCGTTGCCAAGAAGTTTGAAAATTAAACCCAGATCTTTTCCTTTGGCATCAAGCTTGCCTTTAGCGCTTGGTGTTTCTGATAGAAACTCGCTGGCATTCAAGTCCCCTTGCACATCCAGACCAAGACCGGTAACTGCCATTTTGGTCATGGATAATGTCTGCTTATCCAGATTAATTTGTGTATCTGCATTCAATGTCACTTTGGCTGGTGAATTAGGGACTTGTTTCCCCGAAAAAACTGCCTCGGCTTTCAACGGACTTAATTTGATATCACTTCGGTTACCCTGAACAACAACATCAACAGATACTGTACTCAGGTTTTTCGCCAATCCATCCTGCTCTAATGCTGCAAGGACACTGGAAAGTTCTTCACCCTGGATCGATAACTTGCCATCAATATTACCGCTATTGCTGTTGATATCGTTGGCTTGTAAATGACCATTAACGGTCAAACCAAGTGTCTTCACCACCAATGCCGGCACATTGATATTGCCAGAAGCAAGATCGGCAACAAACTCAGTATTCACCTCAAAGCTTTTATTCGATGCCTTGGATAATTTTTCACCAAGAGACTTAAGTTGTGGATCGTCACCCGTTTCAAATTGACCAGCAACTTGTAGCAAGGTGGGCAAATCCGGCCCTGATGCTTTTAATTCGCCTTTCACTGCAGGTTTATCAGATTCGATATTACTCGCTTCAACCTGTCCTGAAATAGCAGCACCGATCAACTTCGCCTTCAGATCCGTAATTGCAACATTGCCTTTTTCCATATCCGCATTCAAAGTTGTTTGCAGATCAAATGACCGATCTTTCAGTTTAGCTATCTGGCTGGCTAATGCTTCTTCACCGATGAGCTTGAAGAGGTGTGACAGATCATCGCCAATAATCGAGAGTTGTCCTTCCGTCTTTGGCTTGCCTGACTGGATATTGCTTGCATTTAATTGTGCTTTAACCAATGTACCAAGAATACTGAAGGTCAAACCATCAATCGACGCAGTATCCTCTTTCTGGTTGAACGCGATACCTGTATTAAATTTAACATCGGCTTTACCGCCAGGTACATTTTCCCCAGTCAGCTTCGCGGTGATCTCAATCGGGTTGAATGCATAAGTTTTTGCGTCAAGATCGTAAGATGCCGTTCCTTGCATCTGTAGATCAGTCTTAACTGCAGGTTTCGTGGACTCTGCTTTTAAATTCATTTTGATATCGATAGGATCGCCAAAAGTCAGCTCGCCCGTCGACATATTCATCTCACTGATCTTGAATGTTTGATCAGAAGTTTCATCAGCCCAGGTAAAACGCGTATCTTTTATATCAACACCACCTAATATCACTGCCGCCAGTTTTATCGGTTCCTGTTTTTGCGTTTCATCTTTTTCTTCACTAACTAAATCATCCCAGTTACTCACGCCTTCTTTATTCTTTGCCAGATTGATTTCGACACCATGCAGGCGCAAGGTATCCAGTTCATATTGTTTTTTTAGTAATGGCAGAGTTTTGATCCGCAAAGCCACAACATCCGCGTGCATAAAAGGCGCATCTCCAAATCCTTCGGCATTGCCTATGGTCACGCCGCTAACTTCGAGCCCTAGCCATGGGTAATAACTAAGATTAATATCGCCTTCCAGTTTGAGTTGTCGACCAGTTTCTTCTTCAACCTTGGCAATAATTCGATCCTTATGATCATTCGGGTCGAAAAATAAAACCGCGCCAAGCACAACTACACCGAATAACAATCCAAGCAGGATTGTTCCGCCCAATATTAACTTAATCAATTTACCCATCACTACTCACCCTCATGTAATCGAATTAACGCAAGACGTTCGCGACCTGCGTGTATCGCCTTATAAACCTGTTCTGGTGCCGTACCTCCCTGATGTGCACGTGCGGCGACTGATCCTTCCAGACTCAGAAAATGAAAGACATCTTCCTCTATGACTTCACTGAATTGTTTTAATTCATCCAATGTGAGTTCGGACAGATCCTTTTTTGCAGTTATCGCGTACTGCACCGACTGCCCCACCACGGCGTGTGCATCCCTGAATGCAATATCCTTACGCACCAGATAGTCGGCCAAGTCAGTTGCTGTGGTAAAACCATTTTTGGCCGCTTCATACATACGTTCTTTGTTCACCACGATTTCAGGCACCAAGCCTGCGTAAGCATGTAAACAGCCCTTCAAGGTATCGATGACATCAAACAAGGATTCTTTATCTTCCTGATTATCGCGGTTGTAAGCCAATGGCTGAGATTTCATCAATGTTAATAAACCCATTAAATGACCATACACCCGCGCAGTTTTTCCTCGAACTAACTCGGGGATATCCGGATTTTTTTTCTGCGGCATGATGGATGATCCTGTACACCAGGCATCGCCTAAATCAATAAAACCAAATTGCTGTGACATCCATAACACCAGTTCTTCCGAGAACCGTGACAAATGCATCATGACCAAAGCAGCGCAGCTGCTGAATTCAATGGCAAAATCCCTATCACTCACGGCATCCAAAGAATTATTGCTTACTGCTGGAAAATTTAATAACTCAGCTGTGAACTGTCGATCAATAGGATAGCTGGTGCCTGCTAATGCTGCAGAGCCTAGCGGCATGACATTGATGCGCGTATGACAATCGGCCAGACGCAGATAATCCCGGGTCAACATTTCAAACCAGGCCATCATATGGTGGCCAAATGTTACAGGCTGTGCAGCTTGCATATGTGTAAATCCAGGCATGATGGTTTCAGCTTCACGTTCGGCCAAATCGAGCAAGGCTGTCATGACCATGGTTAACAATGTCTGTATCTCAGTCACCTCATCACGCAAATAAAGACGAATATCTGTTGCTATCTGATCATTACGTGAACGTCCGGTATGGAGTTTTTTGCCAACATCACCAATACGAGCAACCAATGCCGTTTCTATATTCATGTGCACATCTTCCAACGTGGTTTCCCACATGAAATCTCCCTGCGCAATCTCCTCCTCGATCAATTCCAGTCCTGCAACAATTTGTTCAGATTCTTCCCGCGAAAGTACACCCACCTTGGCTAACATGCTGACGTGCGCAACAGAGCCCAAAATGTCATAGTGGTAGAGCCGTTGGTCGTAAGAAACAGACTGTGTGAACTGTTCAACAAAGCTATCCGTTGACGCAGAAAAACGTCCGCCCCACGCTATATTTTTCTTGGCTTTATTCTTCTTGGCTTTATTTTGTCCGCTGTTCTTTGTCATTTTGTAGGTACAATCGAAGGTTCTTGTCGGTCTGTTTGATAAATACCGACAGTATAACGTAAGCTATCGTCGAAAATTCATTATTTTATGGCAATGAACCAACAGCAAGCACGTTCTTTTTTACCGGATTTCTGCAGTGTCCGCATGCTTTTTGTCGTGGTCTTATTGGGCGAATTACTGGCAATTGTTCTGACACTCACACCTTCAGCACAGGTTCAGGATCGCACGACAGATTTGGCATTATATTCACTCTTCATACAATGGATTGTCCTGTCTTGCACAGCAGCGTTGTGCCTGAGCAGAAATTACCTAAACGGCCTTTCGGATTCATGGGCGGCCAGCCTCAGTTATTTGCTCACCTTACTCATAGCACTGTTGATTACGGAGTTGGCGTGGTGGATATTCCACGTCGGATCAGTGCCGGCCAGTTCCACGCTTACCGGACATGACACTTTCCTGTTCCAGTCTATGGGTATCAGCGCGATCGTTAGTGCGCTTTCATTACGTTATTTTTATATACAACATCAGTGGCGTAAAAATATCGAATCAGAGGCTGAAGCGAAGGTGCAGGCATTACAATCCCGGATACGACCACATTTTTTCTTTAATTGTATGAATACCATTGCCAGTCTGACACGCAAGGATCCGGTGCTGGCTGAAGAAGCCACTGAAGATCTGGCCGACTTATTTCGTGTCAGTCTCCAAGAGGCCAAACGCATGTCAACCGTGGCTGAAGAGATATCGTTATGCAAACGCTATCTACGCATTGAATCGCATCGGTTTGGCGATAGATTAGAAACGGTATGGGAGACCGGTGATTTACCAGAGAATGCACAACTCCCCACCCTGACGCTGCAACCCATCCTTGAAAATGCGATATACCACGGCATTGAGCGTTTACCAAAAGGTGGAGTGATACACATTCGTGGCCAGATCGCTCCCAATCAAATTACTATCACGATCGACAATCCTTTACCCCCGAGCGAAACTGTTGACCACCATCATGGTAATCAAATGGCTCAGGATAATATACGACAGCGATTGTCGGCCTACTATGGAGACAAGGCAGTTTTAATCACAGAATCCGATAATCAACGTTACATCACCAAAGTTATTGTGCCTTATCCCTATGAAAATACTGATCGTTGATGACGAAATGTTGGCCAGAGAGCGGCTGGTCAGTCTTCTTTCTGAAATAGACAAAAATTTCTCTCTCTCAGAAGCCGAACACGGCGTTGCTGCGCTCAGGCTAATTCGCGAGAAGTCCCCTGAACTGGTGTTGCTGGATATTCGCATGCCCGTCATGGACGGCTTGGAAGTGGCCCATCATCTTGCTGGGCTGGAATCTCCTCCGGCAATTATATTTACCACTGCCTATCAAGACTATGCGCTGGATGCTTTTGATGCACATGCCGTTGATTACTTAATGAAACCCGTTCGTAAAGAACGTTTACAACAGGCGATCAGTAAAGCCAAGGTATTAAGTAAAATAAATGTTCGCAAACTAAGAGACAAGGATGGTGCGAACAATCACCGTACGCATTTAAGCACCATCGTCCAAGGCAATTTACAAATTATTCCTGTGGAAAAAATTCTCTATCTAAAAGCAGATCAGAAATATGTCACGGCCGTCTGGCCAGAGGGAGAATTGCTGATTGATGATTCTCTCAAATCACTGGAACAGGAGTTTGCTTCACACTTCATACGCATCCACCGTAATGCGCTGGTATCGCTTAGACATATTAAGGGACTGGACAAAGATGAGGAAGGCAATCCCTGCATCAAGTTGCAAGGGATGAAGGCACGATTACCAATCAGTCGAAGGCATACTAGCAACGTCAGAAAAGCACTAAAACAATTATAAGAGTGCTTCTGCCTCTCTTGCCGCAGCCAATAACGCCAGCCTGGCAACCACGCCATAAGCGTAAAACCTGTTCGGGTGCGCATCAGCTGCCATGTCTCTTTCAGGAGAAACACAACAATCATCAAAAGCCAGCGGTTCGAAACGCATTCCCGGAGCATTCAAATTCTCATTCGCGGCGCGCGCTTCATGGACTCGATAAAAACCACCGACAACATTGTGATCAATCATATAGACGACAGGCTCAGCCACTGTTTCTGCTACTCCCCAGGTTTCATGTGTGTATACACCTTCCTGGATAATAACCTTACTCACTTTCTGACCTTCTTTAATGGTCGACATCCGCGTACGCTGTTTGCGATTTAGTTCTGCAATACCCTCGACGCTGTTGACGGTCATGATGCCCATACCATAAGTACCACTGTCAGCCTTGACGACGACGTAAGGTTGACACTTGATATCGTATTCATCATATTTTTTCTGTATCTCTTGCAATAGCGTGCCTACATTTTTTTCCATACAAGAGCCACCTTCACGCTGCATGAAATCTATCTCCCCGCAATTTCTGAACATAGGGTCGATAAACCAGGGATCAAGATCAATATGCTTGCCAAATTCGGCTGCGATTTCCTGATAATGTTTAAAATGAACCGACTTTAAGCGATTAGACCAACCCAGACCCAGCACGGGTGTTACCGTTTGATCCAGTGACTCTAATATTTCGGGACGCCCGGAAGAAAGATCATTGTTGAGGACAACCAATTCAGGGATAAAATCGGCGACAGAAACCTTGTCTTTATCTCTTTGTAATGGCTCAAGGCACACAGACTTTCCTGACTCTAGTTCGATTGTCATAGACTCTGACATATCTGCCATAACTGACCCTAACTTCACCTCAAAACCTGCCTTCTCAATAATTTGCTGCAAGGTTGCCAAACTTTCCAGGTAAAAAAGATTACGTGTATGATTTTCAGGAATGATCAAGATCCGATCAACCTGATGTGGTAAATGCTCAACCGCTAATTGCACAGCTTGTATACACAATGCTTCAAATGCCGGGTTCAGATTATTAAAGCCTGCCGGAAACAAATTCGTATCCACTGGTGCAAGCTTGTATCCAGAATTGCGTAAATCAACAGAGGTATAAAATGGCGCTGGCGTATTTTGCCATTGGCTTCGAAACCATGATTCAATCTCAACCTGATGATCAACGAGCTGTCGTTCAACGTGATGCAATGGCCCGGTTAGTGCAGTAGTCAAATGAGGAACAGGTGCAGTATTCATATTTTTTAAGAATCAGGTTATAGATAAGCCAATTAAGTTGAGTGCCGGCCGATTTTTGCTCGACTTTGTCTGGAAAACTGGTTCCGGACGTTTTCACCCGATTACTTCCTTGTAATCGTCCAGAGTCGTTCTACCGTTTACTTCCCTGTAAACGTCCTCGGCAATTGCTGGAAAATATGTTCCCGACATTTTCACCCGAATAAGTCCTATATTCGTCCCGCATTGCTCTAATAAGTTACATCCCATAGTAATTTCCGGCATGGGACATTGCCCCTGTAACGATGCAAAATCGGCATACCGTACATCCTATACATAATTGTACACTTGTGACCATGATAATAATGCTTAATTCCCTGTCTTCACTCAGATACAACTCAGGAAAAATCACCCCAGAGCACCTGACAAGCACTTATCGCGGCCAATGCGGCTGTTTCAGTTCTTAGAATTCTGGGGCCAATGTTAATGATTTGATAGCCTCCCGTACACGCTTTCCCAATTTCATTATCTGAAAAACCTCCTTCAGAACCTACTAACAGCGTAATTTCACCCTTTGGTTTTGATAATTTTGACAAACTCTCGCCAGCACCAGGATGCAATACAATTTTCAACATGTCTTTACCGTTTTTAATATCAATACTTTCATCAAAGCTTAATGGTGCAACAAGTTCGGGAATTTTATTACGGCCACATTGTTCGCATGCGCCGATAATGACGCCCTGCCAGTGTTCAATTTTTTTCTGTTGCCGCTCTTCATCAAGACGTACATTGCCAAATTCAGTCATAACTGGAACGATTCTATCAACACCAAGTTCCACAGCCTTTTGTAATATAAAATCCATTTTTTGACCTCGGGATATGCCTTGCACCAAGGTAATGTGTAATGGAGATTCGTTTTCGACTTCTAGATACTGATGGGTATGTACTTCAACATGTCGTTTATCTAGTTTGGATATCTCTGCGTCATACTCGCCACCATGACCATCGAATAGTATTAATGGATGCCCTAGGCGTAAACGTAATACACGCGAGATATGATGAGCAGCCACATCAGCTAATACAAATTCGGCCTCTGCTTGCAACTTCTGATCTACAAATATTCTGGTTTTTCGCATCAGGTTTTAATCCAGATAAAAAACTACTATATTCTATCTATACTCATAATGTTATATGTCGAAATGTCATAATAAATGAAGAAACCTTGATGAAAGCGCATCTCGCCAAGTTTAGTGTTGGGCAGTTAATCGTGCATAAACTATTTAGCTATCGAGGCATTATTTTCGATGTTGACCCCGCCTTTCAAGGCTCAGACGAATGGTACGAACAGGTTGCTCTCAGCCGACCGCCAAAAGATGAACCTTGGTATCGAATATTGGTGCATAACGCCATCCATGATACCTACGTAGCAGAACGCAATATAATTGCCGATATCACAGACGAACATATTAACCACCCTCTTATCGAGGATTTATTTCAGCAATGCGAGGATGGCAGCTATCTCGCCAGGCACCGAAACAATTAAATAAGTGAATGGCCAAGGAAGCACTAGCGTATTGAGTAACAATGCGGCACCATTCTAGTTTTAATTCTAACTACCTGATCGTTTAATAATATCGGCTCCAATAGCTTATAATCCCACGCATGGAAATCCCCGGATACAAAATACAACACGAAGTTGGCAAAGGTGGCATGGCGACTGTTTATCTCGCCACACAGGAATCACTCAACAGATCTGTTGTGCTTAAAATACTGGATGTTAGTGGGCCTGCTTCCAGCGGAACCCTGGTCGAACGTTTTCTCTCGGAAGGACGCATCGTGGCCGCGCTCAACCATCCGAATATTATTACCATTTTTGATATCGGTATCGCGGATAAGCACTTGTTCATCTCCATGGAATATATTAAAGGGGGCGATCTCAAAACGCGAATGGAATTGCCCGTAACACCAGATACTGCGCTCGACTATCTCGCCAAAATCGGCTCCGGGTTGGCTGAGGCACACAAAAGAGGTGTGGTTCATCGAGATATTAAACCAGCAAACGTCATGTTCAGAGATGAAAATACGCCACTCATTACAGATTTCGGGATCGCCAAACAGACCGATGCTGCAGATAACGATTTAACGTCCACTGGCTTGTTTCTTGGAAGCCCGAATTATGTCAGCCCTGAACAAGCCGACGGCATTGAAATTGATGGTCGTGCTGATATCTACAGTACCGGCTGCATGTTCTACGAAATGCTCACCGGCATGAAACCGTATCTAGCGACGACTGTATTTGATGTCATCATTAAACACAAACAAGCACCCATTCCTGTACTTGAAGAGGAATTTGCCGAATTCCAACCTTTGCTAAATAAGATGATGGCTAAAAATCGTGATCAGCGATTTGCAGATGCAGACGCGATGGTAATAAGCATTAAAGAATTACAACAAAGAAGAGCAGCTTCATCCGCAGACATGACTTTCGATATCATCGGGGCAAATAAAGCTGGAGAAGCAGGCGGAAAAAATACCCCTCTGCTCAATATCTT
>JBLHKO010000058.1:0-11864 GCA_047620145.1 Gammaproteobacteria bacterium
AGAGACTATGACAATACTGCTAAGACCTTAAAGAATTCATTAGTGATGGCAGTTAATGAACTAAAATCGTTAGATACTGCTGATTTGGTCAGTGCTCGACAGAATCGCATCAGACAATACGGTTGCTTTAATAATTAATTATCATTTTATATTAGGCTGTTTTAAATTTAATATAAGTTCTAATTCTATTCAGTGCCTCAAGAAAAAAAATTCTCTTTCCAATCTCATGTGAAAGATATTGTGTCTGCATATCCTGAGACTGAAACATGTTGGATCGCATATAGCGGCGGACTGGATTCACACGTGCTTTTGCATTCTTTAGCGTGTCTTAGAGAACAAATAACCTCCAAGCTGGTTGCCGTTCATATCAATCATGGCCTGAGTCAGAATGCCGATTCATGGGAGAGACACTGTCGTACTATATGTGAAAATTATGCGATTGAGTTGCAGACTTTTACAGTAGATTTATCCCAAAGGAACAAGCAGGGGATGGAGGCACTTGCCAGAGAGAAACGCTACGAAGTATTTAATGATTTGATGAAGAGGCATGATTTATTATTCACAGCGCATCATATTAATGATCAAGTTGAAACAATGCTGCTGCAATTGCTACGTGGAGCAGGACCGGATGGGTTGGTGGGGATGCCTCAGACCAGAGAATTTTCAGAAGGATTTCTGGTAAGACCATTTCTCGATACTACCAGAGATGAGATTCATGAATATGCACTAAACGAATCCTTAAATTGGATTGAGGACGAGAGTAATAAATCAAATAAATACGATCGAAACTTTCTTAGAAATGAAATAATTCCAGAATTACTTAACCGTTGGCCGGGAGCTTTGAAAACAATACGCCGAGTCATTGAACATCAAGTTGATGCAAGAAATCTCATTAATGAAATTTCAGAAATTGATTTGCCTATTGTCTGCGATGACGAATTTACAAGAATTAGTCTAACAGAATTCGAGAATTTATCTCATGTTAGAAGAAAAAATGTCCTTAGGGCATGGATAAAGAAAAATAATTTAATAATTCCCAATGCAAATATTATAGATAATATAAGTGCAGAAGTGATTCGTGCCGATGAAGATAAAAACCCCTGTGTTAAATGGACTGGTGCGGAGGTCAGGCGTTATCGTGAATATCTGTATATTATGCCGTCACTATCACCCCATAATGTTAAATTGGTTACCCGATGGAATTTTGAAGGAACGCTTAAGTTAGCATCAGGTTTTCTTAAAGCCGTTTCTAGTAAAGGTGTTGGTATTAAAAGAACTATGATATCGAGTGATAATGTGGAAATTAAATATAGGCAGGGTGGTGAACAGATAAAACTATCAGGACGTAATCATACTCACGAATTGAAAAAATTAATGCAAGAGGAAGGTGTGCTACCTTGGTTTCGTGATCGTATCCCTTTGATTTTTTATAGAAATGAATTGATTGCCGTTGCTGACCTGTGGGTTGCAGATAAATATGCTGCAACAGCACTGGAACCTGCATGGCAGATTAAATGGGATTGGGAGTGGAACAGGACAGATGAAAAATAATCTCAGGAAATACTTTAAAAATATCTATCTGTTTGGAAAATCTAAAATGGTTGCAAATAGTCAGATTAAACAACAGGCCTCAAACAAAGCTAATACGGTAAACATGCGCCAGAAGGAGATGGATATCTATGGCGAAGATCGAATTACACAACAAAAACTCTATGAAAAATGGGCCGTGAAATCATCCTGGCATCTGAACACTGAGGCAATTCCACTTCTATTGTCAATGGATCCTGAAAAATACTCAGTATCTTCCTTTGCTGATGCTAGCGAACAAAAGTATCAGGATTTAAGAGAGCATGCGCAACATTGTGTTGAACAAGGATTGCTGCCTATTCTAAATCAAGAACGGTCCGCAGAGGAATGGATAGCAAAACCGATTGATGTCTATAAATGGGCGGCAATCAGTCGGGTAGAAATTCCGGCACAATTATCTGCCTTAATGGAATTTGTAATGATGTCGTGCGTTTCGACAGAGAATGCCGAGAATGACTCATCTAATAAGGGAAGTCATACTAAGGATTCCTTTAAGAGTGACAAAGAGCGTATTCTGGGAGCCGCATTATCCATGCTTGTTACTTATCCAGAACGCTGCAAGAATAAAAAAGGTCGGGTAAGGGCGGAATATATTCTTTCATTGATCAGTGAAAATGAAAGCGACTTGTTTGGAGAAGAAATTCCAGAGCTATCTACTACTGTTGGTATAGATCTTATCAATAAATGGATAATGGCAAGTGTTTCGTAAAAAGTTTACTTGGTGTGTATTTTAGAGATAAATTTTCTTCTCTTCGAAAAGTTTCCTATTAATAAGTTAATGCACAGAGGGTATCTTTGTATCTTGCATAACAGTTGATTCTTCAAATTGATAATCTGTTGGCATCAGCGTAAATCTTAGGTTGATATCGCCAATTTCCATAATGTCACCTTCTTGTAATTTGTATCTTCCAATTTTTTCATTATTAACAAATACACCATTGAGTGAGTTTAAATCAATTAAAGTAAACACATCGCCTTGGTCTCGGTGGATTTCAGCATGACGTCTTGAGACTGAGCTGTCTCGTAATGTGATTTCATTGTTTTTACTTCGGCCAATTCTGCAAGTGGTTCGGGTGATTGGGTGTCTTGCTTTTGTCTCATCTTGGGTAACCAGGAAAGCGAAGGGTTTCACTTCAGGGTAATTTATTGTGTTTCCTTGATGTTTGTTTTGTCGCCTTAGCATCATAAAGAATGTGGTTACTGTCAGTATCATTAATATAAGCAATGCGATGGGGATGACGTACCATAGCCAGGTTTCGAATGAATTACTTCCTTGTATTTGTTGCACAATTTGGGTGGGGGTAACTATTGGAGCATTGGTTTTTCTTTTATTGTCCTCATAAACAGGTACTTGCTGAATTATAGTTGTTGGTGTCTGTATCACGGGGACTGAACTAAACTCAACATGTACGGAAATTTTGCTTGTCCCGATATCTGTTCCAAGGATAAGAGTGATATCTGATTCATTATTTACTCTTTTATTGATTATATTACTCAACGAAACATTGAATTCGCCACCATTATCAAGACTGGAAAAGGCCTGACTAAAGAAATTCTCAGGAATATTGAGACTATTATTAGCTTCTAGAAATAAGCCCCCGGTTTCTTCACTGAGTCTCCTTAATGTTTGTAGTGAGACAGATTGGGAAATAGAGCGAGGATAGCCTATGCTGGTGATGACAATCCCTGCTTTCCTTGCAGCATTAACAACATCATTGTGAAAATAGGCTTTGTCTTCAGCTAGACCATCTGAGAATAGGAAAATTGCTTTTCTTGTAGCATCAATATCTCTAAACAGCGTGATGGCTTCAAGCATGTTTCTGTACAACTCCGTTGTACTCCCAATCGCTTTCAGTTTTTTTGCGGCATCATTGATGACAGGAACTCCCGAACCTATGGGTGCTTCCAATCGCAATTCTTTGTCAAAGCTGGCAAGACCAAAACGATGATAATCTTTTGCTGAGGACAAAAGTTTATTGATGTGTTCAATATTCTTATCGATAGTATTTTGTCGTGCGGGATCACTGGTGTCTATTAGAAACAGTATCGCTGTAATGGCACCTGCCTTTGGGTAATTCTCTCTTTCTTTGACTGAAAGGCTGATGTTTGCATATTCAGCTGTAATCGAGAGAACAGGTTCAGCATTTCTGGTTCTATAATGACAGGATAAATCCTGCTTATTCTTTGATTGATCACATGCGATGACTATGTCGCCATTGATTTGTTCGAGCGCACAAACCTTTGTGACGATGGCAAAGAGGAATAGAGGCAATATAATAAATTTATAATGATATCTTTGTCTCATCATATTAAATTACTCTTCAAAGAATAAAAATTTATCTACTTGTCGGGGAATAAGGGATCGGGCAGATCATAAAATTGTATATCCAGACTCTCTTGTCCTGTTTCTGAGGAATCAAGTACTTCCTGCCTCATAGAATCATCTTCTTCATATTCTCCTAATTGAGGGATGCCCCGATCAATTTTTGATTGCGCAGTGATAATGTGTTCATGCAACAAACTAGAATAGGGTAGTACATAGGCTCTTGGCTTCACCGAGGAAGTAATGTCCTCAACTTCTTTCAACCACAGATAAACGGATCCTTCTTCTCCGGTTAACTTATCAGGTTGATGCACTTCTGATGAAAGCAATCTGAAATGTGATGGAAGTTTTTGGTCTGTTGGCCAGCCAAGTAATGGTGGAAATGAAAAATATGAAATAATATAAAAAGCAGAAGTTACAACAATCATGAGCCCCTTAACCTGCCACGACCACTTGGAGTACAAATTAACACTCAATAATAGAACTGCTATTAGTATATATGCGGCAATAAGTCCTGAAATTCCCAGTGTCATCGTTAAATATTCCTCTATCTCTAATTCTTAAATTTATTAATGCAATAGTATATCTACATTAAGTGTGATTAATTGCGATCGATCTATTCTAGGGAGACCAATTGTTTAGGTATAAAGTTCACCTTTGAAATTTTACCATCTCTGCCTATATTGAATCGAAATGCGGTCTTTTCTGCACCTAGTTCTTCCATTTTAACAACGCCATAATAAACAACTTCCAGTGATGGATTGACCTTAACTAAACGTACATTGACATCAACGGGTTTACCCGTTTCTGATGCGTAATAGTGCAAGTTCACGATATACTCTCCCCTAACGACACCACGGATAGTGGCAATCTCTTGATTAAGGGGGTTGGCTACTTCCTCACCATTGATTGTGATTGTGTCATTGAGTTGTCCACGGTCGTCACGGTCAAGATGAATTAAACCTGCTTCTGCATTCCTAAACCAAATTACCCTGCCGTCAGGATCCTCGATCCATGTATCAATATCATCAGGGCTATTGTCTTCCCAGGTGATGGTGATGATGTATTCTGCTTTAGGGTCGATTATGCCGGTTTTAGCCTCAGGATTCATAAACATAATGGCGACTAGAAACAGGAATGTGAAGCCAAGTAATGCATTGAATAATAAATCGGTAAAAGGATCAGATTTAAAACGTTCCTTGGCTGACATCTTTTTAGTTTAACCTTGGTAAAACGTACACGCGTGTAAGATGTCTGATTGAGTCAATTAAATCATCAGCGCTACGGTCAAGCATTTGGTATTGTGTTGCCGCTAACATACTACAGACTAATCCAGCCAATGTTGTATACAGCGCTGTCCCCATGCCGGAACTCATGTAGGTGAGTATTTTTTGCATCGTCGTAATATCAAAATCAGTAATGTTAGAGACTGAACCCAACATTAAAATAAAGCCAACGATGGTTCCTAGTAAACCCATCTTGATCATGATATCAGCTGAAAACCAGCCAATCTCGTGAGGTGACTTAAGTTTTGATACATAATATTCAATATGATCGGAGCCAGTATTTCTGACTTCGGGATTATCTCTTTCGGCATTAGTTTTGTTGATTAGGTCATGAATGTAGTCAGTCACTATGCAATCCGGTAGAAATTTATCATTCTCAATTTTGACCTTATCGTCTGATATGTCTAACTTGAGGTCCTTCTTTTTTACAATCATATTTTCAACATCTCTAGCGTCGTTAATCTGTGATGAAATATGAAAAACCCTCATAGCACAATGTACTGACACACAAAAATACAAGAAGGTTATAGCCACCGATATTCTACTGCGATCTGTGGTAAACAGAAGGTAAAGCACATCTTTTTGCCACGCGAGAATCAACAAGAAGACGACGACGCCTGTGAAAATTAACCAGACGAGAAACAAATGATGTTCATGTTTTTGCATTTTAATTCGCTTTTTAAAGTTAGGGGTTAATTATAATTAAACTTATCTATTCAGTACCAACAGGTTCTCGGTCGTACACCAAAAGCCAGTCATCTGCGGCATAATCGACTATTTCATGGATAAGCTCATTCATTTTTTGCATGTGTATCCTTAGCGCTTTATCCTTTGAAACTTCTGGCCATAACGGCGCTGTGATAATAACATGATCATCGCTTTGTCGGAGTGTGATTCGCCCCGGGCAGATACTTATCATATCAGGGTCAAGGTCGAGCATCTTCTTGGCGTAGACAAGATTACAGTAGAGTAACACTTCATAATCTGGAAACTCCGGGTTATTCCTGTCTCTAATTGCCTGACCAATATGCAGATTACCAGTAATACGAAAGTTGCGTTCTGTGATAGCGAAGATAGTATCATCCAAAACTTCTTCAAATGCTTTATCAGTGTCCATCTGATAGTACTGAATTTGATTGATAGATTCTTCAGCATCATTAGAGCAGCCTGATAGTAACAATAGGATAGCAAAGACTATAAAATGACCAAAGGAAATGCATGCATTTTTCATTATTCGTAAATGATAACCCTTGTGCCTATGTCGACATATTTTCTCAATAAATTAATTTCTTCGTTGGTTATGGCAATACAACCCTGTGTCCAGTTGATGGCATTATGAATGGTAAGTTTTTTCTCATTAGTCACACCGATACCATGAATGCCGATAAAACCTCCTAACTTCGTGTTCTGAGGAGGAGTATTATTATTTTTTATTGCTGTTGAAATGAATTTGAATTCATCCGCACTAATCACTTTATTCTTATACCCATACCAGGCATCCAACAAGTTGGGATAATCAATCTGCATAAAATAATGAAAACGACTATTACCTTTGAAATTAATAATTTTGTACACGCCTAAGGGTGTTTTTTTGTCTCCGAGTATCCGTTTAGCACCTTTTCCTCCTTTTCCGTACGCAATATGAAATTGCTTGATGATCGAATCGCCATTCATGATTTTAAGCACTTGAGAGGATCTTGAGATAACGACATCATATTGCTTATCTACAGCAAAGGCATTGCTGCATAGCAACAACAAAAAACTTATAAGGAAAAATTTATATTGTCTCTGAATGCGCACGATGTTTTACATACTCATATGTCGATGTATTTTATATGAATGGCTGATAGTAGCTATTTTATCTTGAAAAGAGCAAATACGGTAACCTAAAGATGAAATATTCTGCTAGTATTCTCGCGTGTTTCTGAGCTGTTCACAGAGGTTCAGCTTTTTTATTGCCTGGAAATAAGTATGCTGAAGTATTTATAAGATTGACTGCGAAAAGGGTGGATATCAACGATGGTTGATCAAGAGAAATATAGTTCTGTTGCAATAGTGTTGCACTGGGTGATGGCAATTCTTGTGATCACAATGTTTGGGCTTGGATGGTATATGGTTGATTTACCTAAACCCAGTGATGAACGAACCTGGTTTTTTGGCTTGCATAAATCAATTGGACTGACTCTGGCTATGTTAGCCGTAATAAGACTAACTTGGCGGATTAAGCACGTTCCACCTAAGCTACCTGAAACTATGTCAGACATTAAGCAAAAGCTGGCTAAATCAACCCACTGTCTGTTGTATGTCGCAATGTTTTTGCAACCCGTATCAGGTTATATCTCATCCTCATTCGCTGGATACAAAACCAAATTTTGGGGTGTGCCATTACCTCATTGGGGCTGGAAATCACCTGATTTGAATTCATTCTTCACAGACATACATGTCGCGAGCTCATATTTATTAATAGCGTTGGTGTTTTTACACATAAGTGGAGTTGTTGTGCACTTGTACGAAGGTGATAAGGATATCCTGAGAAGGATGATGCCAGGCAAAAACTAATAAACTGAAATAATGCTATAGGATTTTCTAGGCATCCATCCACATCGTCGTTTGTGTGCTCCTCGGCAATTGCTCCTGCATTGCTCTAATAAATCACATCCCTGTAACGATGCACAAACGACATACTTTACATCCTTGTAAATAAAAAAAGGGACCTTTCGATCCCTTTTTCACAACGTGTAATAAAAATTACTTGTTGTTAATGTACATTGTTACTTCGAAGCCGAAGCGAATGTCACTGTATGCAGGTGTTTCCCATTTCATGGTAACTTCTCCTAGGTTAAGTTGATAAAATATTGCTTTATAAAGCTTAATTCCGGTTTCCACCGGGTGCCAATATCACTAGAAGCACGCTTTAACTTCTGCAGAAACCATGCCAGTTTGTGAATATGCTGTTATTATATTTTTTAATAATTAATAAAATCAATATGTTACAAGATTATCAGTGTGAGCCAAGAGTCAGATGTTCCATCTCTAATTTAGATAGACTCTAAAATTTGGATAACAACAACCATAGAAAATGGTTATTATGAACCAGTCATTAGCCATATTAAACGGACATCGATGAGGAAGAACCAGCAAAATTCACTAGGTAAGCTCCTACTAATACAGGAAGTAGCATTTCTATTATTATTAGGCCTCACTGGTTTGCTGGGGGGATTATCTGCTTATTATTGGCAACAAAATTCTGAGGAGTCAGCAAGGATCAATGAACTGCGTTACATAACAGAACAAATACGTAGTGATTTATTTCAACAGATTCAGGAAGCGATTCGTGCCAGATTACTCGAAGATGTAGCGGCTTTGGAATTGTATGGCGAATACACCCAAACAATTGATAAACATTTCAACAAACTACAAAGTAAAGCAGAGTCTAGAGACGAGAATACGGCTATTCAAGAGATGCGTGTCTCCTATCGTGAAATTCAGAATGATATGAATGCCATTTTTAAACCTTATGCAATCGCATTCCAGGTAAGAATGAAAATTCTTGATCCAACTTTTGCTAAACGAATGATAGGCAAGTTTGAGGAAAAATACGGCAAACTAAAAATCATGTTGGCTGAAGAGAACGATGCTTTGCATTATCGGTTAGAGATATGGGCTAGATACGCTCCTTTTGTGATAACGATTCCTCTTTTAATGGCAATTCTGTTAGTCATTTATGCTCGAACCACTTTTCGAAATGAATTTGTGAAGCCATTATCAGAGGTCATCGCTGGTGCCCGGATTATCCGGGTTGGACATCTTGATACCAAATTGCCGGAAAAGGGCGTAGAAGAAATACAAGACTTGGCTGGTGCCATTAATAAAATGGCCAGCGATCTTCAATTCAGTCAGGAGGCGCTGGTAGAGAGTGAAAAGCAGGCAGCTCTAGGTGCTCTGATTCCTGTCGTTGCACATAATATTCGCAACCCCCTTGCTAGTATCAGAGCAACAGCGCAAATACTCGACGATCCCGAAGACAAAGCAGAATTAGAAGAGAGTAAACGTGCAATTATCGACACGACAGATAGGTTAAGTCGGTGGGTAAATGCATTGGTTTCCTACTTGCATCCACTAAAGCCAAATTACAGACTTGTTTTAGCCAGTGAAATGCTTGAAGCAGCCATTACATTATTAAAGCCGAAAATAAATGAAAAAAGAATTCAGGTGGAAAAAACTGGATGGAAGAATGATTTAAGATTAAACGCCGACCCTGATCTAATGGAGCAGGCGATTTACGCGTTGATGGCAAATGCGCTTGATGCGTCACCAAATGACTCTACGCTGACAGTTAAACTTGTTAGAAAAGAGACTGAGCTTGAAATGTCGATTCATGATCAAGGGCCGGGTTTACCTTTTGATCCAAAACCCAATCAATTAACACCAGGTCCAAGTACAAAAAGTTTCGGAACTGGGCTAGGGATACCCATTGCGTTCAAGATTTGTCAGAAACATGGTTGGACCTTGAGTTTTGATTCGATAGAAGAAGAGGGCACGAAAGTAGTAATAACCGCACCAATTAGAGTGATTGAAGAGAACGATTAATATGCATGAGATTGAACCAACAACCTTCATGGAAGTGCCGACTATCGAAAAACAGATCTTAATTGTTGAAGATGAAAGTATTTTTGCAAGGGCAGTTAAGAAACATTTAGCACGTGCCGGTTACAAATGTGAAATAGCGGTTGATCTGCAGACCGCAAAAGAAAAATTCGAATCAAACACTCCCGATCTTGTTTTGCTTGATATGCGTCTGCCAGATGGCTCTGGCCTCGATTTTCTCGAAGCTATCAAAAAGAGTGAGAATTCTGATATTGCTGTACTGGTAATGTCAGCTTACGGTGAACTTGAAGATGCCGTGTCAGCAATGAAATTAGGTGCATCGGATTATCTGAAGAAACCAGTAGACTTGGAAGAGCTATTAATTAATGTCAAGAAAGTTCTCGATAAAAATGAACTTGAAATAAAATTATTGAATTCAAGTAAACGTGAACGTAATGCTTCTGAAGCAGTTGAATTCATCGGTGATTGCCCGGAAATTATTTCTATAAAACAGCAGATAGAACAAATCGGTCGATTAACCTATGCCTCGGGCACTATCCCCCCAACAGTTCTAATTCTGGGTGAAACTGGCACGGGTAAAGATGTTGTTGCAAGATCATTACACGCAAGTGCTGCTCTCAGCGGCAGACCTTTTGTGCATGTGGATTGTGCCTCACTGCCAAAAGACCTTATCGAGGCAGAGCTATTTGGCCATGAAAAAGGCGCGTTTACTAATGCCCACGCCGCACGCACCGGTTTGATCGAAGCTGCTGAAGATGGTGCATTGTTTCTGGATGAGATCGGAGAATTACCGCTGAACTTACAATCCAAATTGTTGGCTGTATTAGAAAGAAGATTAATGCGTAGAGTTGGCACTTCAAAGGAATTACCCGTTCGTGCCTGGATTATTGCGGCGACTAATAGAGAAGTTGAAGAATTAGTTGAGAAGGGTGAGTTCAGATCAGATCTATACTATCGACTGAATGTTCTCAGTATAGACATGCCTCCCTTAAGAACACGCGGAAACGATATTATCGTATTAGCAAAACACTTTGCGAATCAGACAGCACGACGCTATGGCTTTAAAGATGTAACTTTCAATAACGAAGCTATACAAAATCTTATGGAATATTCCTGGCCAGGAAATGTACGTGAGATGAAGCATTTGATTGATAGAGCTGTCCTGTTAAATAGCGGAGGTGAACTTTCACCAAATGCTCTCGGTTTAACAGATAGGATACACAACGGCAACGCAGGTTCATCTCAAGCAACTCGCACTAACTTAGAAGACATGACATTGGAGTCGGCTGAATTTACGCTGATTAGTCAAGCTTTACAAAGAGCAAATGGAAATGTATCCAAGGCTGCCAGAGAATTGAATATTACACGTATGGCGCTTAGATACAGAATGAAGAAATACAATTTGTAATCAATGCAGTTTCATTCTTGGTTTGGCTTTACGCGTTAATATATTGGATAGAGTAGAGAGTCCCATTCTGACAGGTCCATGCAAAGACATTTGATGCATCTTGTATAAAGAGATATAAACCATACGCGCAACAATTCCCTCAATCATTACGGAGCCTGATAATTTCGAAAGGTTGCCCATCAAATTTCCAACGGTTGAGTAATCGCTCAAATTTACCAGTGAACCAAAATCGACATATTTGTATTCGGGTAAAGAGCTCTCACCTTTTAAACGTTTCCGCATGGTTTTAACCAACATGGAAGCTTGCTGATGCGCTGCTTGCGCTCTGGGCGGAACAGTATTCCCCTCATCATCTGAGCCAGCATTAGTTACTAAAGGACACGCCGCACAATCACCAAACGCAAAAATATTCTCATCAAGTGTCGTTTGTAATGTCAATTTTACGACGAGTTGATTGATACGGTTTGTCTCTAGGCCATCAATCTCTTTGAGAAAATCAGGTGCTTTAATACCCGCAGCCCAGACTTTAATTTCTGCTGGAATGAATGAGCCGCTTTCAGTTTTAAATCCATTAGCAGTCGCTTCTGTGATTCGTGTATTTATGCACGTTTCAATATGAAGTTTTTCAAGTGCCTTACTGGTTTTTTCAGAA
>JBLHKO010000059.1:0-11564 GCA_047620145.1 Gammaproteobacteria bacterium
TTGAAATAAAATAGTTAACTATATTAAGGTAAGGCAACAATAACATTGTTAGGGAATACGTTGATTTTCATTCCTTAACATTTCTGCCAGGCGAATCAGAGGTAAGCCGATCAAACTTGTCGGATCTTCTCCCTCCATACGTTGAACCAGAGATATGCCGTAACCTTCGGATTTGAAACTACCCGCGCAATCATAAGGTGTTTCCTGCAGGAGATAGCGTTCAATTTCATCCTCGGTCAAATCACGAAAATGCACGATATAATTGACACAATCTTTTTGAATATTGTTATTTGTCGTGTTGATTACACAGAGTCCAGTGAGAAACACAATCGATTTGCCACTAACTTTTTTTAATTGGGTCTTGGCATTATCATGATTGCTAGGTTTGGTCAAAATTTGATTCTCCGTGACGGCGACTTGATCAGAACCAATAATCAATGAATCTGGATGCGCAGAGGCAATAGCCCTGGCTTTAATTTCAGCCAACCTCTCGACCAGCGCTATCGGCGTTTCTCCTTCAATCTGTGATTCATCAACATCGGGTGACACACTTTCGAAAGGGATTTCGAGTCTTTCTAAAAGTGAACGACGATATGGAGATGATGATGCGAGGATAAGGTTGATGATAGTTTCCTTTTAATAAGTGATTCATGGGGTCTGATTAGAGCTGATAATTACTAGTCAAGTCAATGACTTATATAGAAAAACTGTAAAATTTTGACAGTCATACCCTGTATCGATACACTTTGCCGCCTGATGCGACCTGAGCTGCCGGAAACGATCGATCCAATGCGTCTTGCAAAGACAGGAAAAGAATTTTCAGGAAGCTATGATTTGCATCGATTTGAACGCGTAAATACGTCTTCGGAAGTTAGTCCGGAAACTCAAGTATTGTTCCAACTTGAATTTTCTCATGATAATGAGAATCGTCTTTATAGCATAGTTGGGAGTGTAGAAACGAGTCTGACTCAGGTTTGTCAACGTTGTATGCAACCAATGCAGCAACAGGTCAAAGGATTAATTAAGATGGCCATTGTCAGAGATGAAGCAAAGGCAGAACATTTACCTGCAGAGTTTGAAGCATTTATAGATACAGGCGTACCTGTGAAACTTCAGGACTTCATTGAAGATGAATTGTTGTTGGCCATGCCATTGGTTCCCCTGCATGAAGAGCAGGAATGTCCAGCAGCAGATAAGTTTAGAAATGAACAAGCAGCAAAAGAGAATCCTTTTGCTGAGTTAAAGAATTTAAAATTAAGTAACTAGCTAGGAGAGAATCAGCAATGGCTGTTCAAAAAAGTAAAAAATCTGCCTCACGACGTGGTATGAGACGTGCACATGATGCCTTGAGTGCAGAGACACTGTCTATTGAGCCAAATTCAGGTGAAACCCACCGACGTCACCATATCAGTGCAGATGGTTATTATCGTGGTAATAAAGTATTAGAAAATAAAGAAGAATTAGATCAGGATTAAAGTGCTCTGGACTGCTTGTTATTAACACTTCAGTCCAGCATCATCTCTAACCCTCTCTGCCTGTAAATGTTACGTAGGGATATTCTCCACAATCTAATGAGGTTATTTTGGACGTCACCATAGCGCTAGATGCCATGGGTGGTGATCACGGCCCGACCGAGATTATTCCCGCTGCACTCCATGTTTTGAGTAGGCACAGTGACCTACATCTCATTCTCGTTGGTCAGGAAGAACTTCTGCTGAAAGTTCTCGCAGAAAATAATGCTGTCGTAAATGAACAGATCAGCATTAAACACGCGTCCGAATCGGTGGAAATGCATGAATTGCCTTCCAAGGCATTACGCAATAAAAAAGACTCCTCAATGCGGGTGGCCATTGACATGGTTCAAAATGGTGAAGCCCAGGCCTGTGTCAGCGCTGGCAATACCGGCGCTTTAATGGCGATATCCAGATTTGTTCTGAAAATGTTACCCGGGATAGATCGCCCCGCAATCTGCTCGACCATGCCTGCTTTAGAAGGACGTACGCATCTGCTTGATTTAGGCGCAAATGTCGATTCAAGTGCTGAACAGTTATTACAGTTCGCTGTAATGGGGTCTGAATTAGCCAGCGCTGCTGAAAATCTGGGTTCTCCAACCATCGCTTTGTTGAATGTTGGTTCTGAGGAAATGAAAGGCAATGATCGAGTTAAACTTGCCGCAACGCTTCTGGCTGAAAGTCATCTTAATTATGTCGGGTTCGCAGAAGGCACAGATATTTACAGCGGAAAATTTGATGTAATTGTGTGCGACGGATTTGTAGGAAATATTGCCTTAAAGGCAAGCGAAGGAATTATCGGACTAATGAGCCAGCAGGCAAAAAATGCATTCCAGGAATCACTCTATGGAAGACTGGCTGCATTAGTTACAATGCCAATACTCAGAGACATACGTCGTAAGCTCGATCCACGTCGTTATAATGGTGCCAGTTTGCTCGGCTTAAAAGGTATTGTTATTAAGAGTCACGGTAGTGCAGATAAAGTCTCTTTTGCATATGCGATTGAAGAGGCCATTATCGAAGTAGAGAAAAATGTCCCTGAAAGAATTAGCGTAAGGCTCGAAGAATTATTCGCGGAAAGTGAGTTAACTTGATTTATTCCAAAATTGCAGGCACCGGTGGTTATTTGCCCGAGCGCATTATGGACAATGCCGAGCTGGAACAGATGGTAGACACCTCTGATGAGTGGATTAAAAGTAGGACTGGCATTCACAAAAGACATATTGCCGCTGAGAATGAAACAACTTGTGATCTTGCCGAACATGCTTCGCGCATGGCAATGGAGGCTGCTTTAGCAAGTGCAGAAGATATCGATTTAATTATTCTTGCTACCACCACTCCTGATCTGGTTTTTCCTAGTACCGCCTGTATATTACAAGAGCGTTTAGGTGTGCATGGCTCAGCTGCCTTTGATATACAAGCTGTGTGTACAGGTTTTATCTATGCACTGAGTGTCGCTGATAAATTTATCAAGACGGGGGCTGCGAAAAAGGCTTTAGTGGTAGGCGCTGAGACTTTCTCCCGCATTATTGATTGGACCGACAGAGATACCTGCGTGATATTTGGTGATGGGGCCGGGGCAGTGGTATTGGAAGCGAGTGATGAGCCAGGGATAATGTCAACTTTTTTGCATGCTGATGGTCGCTATAAAGATTTATTAAGTGTCCCTTCAGGGGTCTCAACAGATTATGAAAAAGTAAAAGCAAGAACTGCATACGTACAGATGCAGGGCAATGAGGTTTTCAAAGTCGCAGTGAATACGCTGGGGCGAATTGTTGATGAAACTTTATCTGCGAATAATCTTGAGAAAAAAGATATTGATTGGTTGGTACCACATCAGGCCAACACAAGAATCATCTCAGCAACGGCAAAAAAACTGGATATGTCCATGGACAAGGTGATTGTCACTGTTGATCAACATGGCAATACCTCCGCTGCCTCTGTGCCTTTGGCTTTGGATGTGGCGGTGAGAGATGGAAGAATACAACGAGGTGATAAATTATTACTCGAGGCCTTTGGCGGTGGTTTTACCTGGGGCTCTGCGCTGGTAGTTTATTAGCTTTTTACAATTTTATTTATAATAATATTCGCAATAACAATCCGTTTAAATTGATCATGATAATTGCATTTGTATTCCCCGGGCAAGGTTCTCAATCATTAGGGATGATGGCTGAATTAGCTAGCTCCTATCCTACTGTTGAGTCTACATTCGCAGAGGCTTCTGACGTTCTTGGCTATGATTTATGGCAGCTTGTTCAGGATGGCCCGGAAGCAGAGCTGAATAAAACAACAATGACGCAGCCAGCGTTACTTGCAAGTAGCGTAGCTACCTGGCGAGTTTGGAATGAAATATCACAAATAAAAGCAGTAATGATGGCCGGACATAGTTTGGGAGAATATTCTGCATTAGTATGTTCAGATGCGATTAGTTTTACAGATGCGATTCAATTAGTTGCCGACAGAGGTGCCTATATGCAGGATGCCGTCCCCGAAGGAACGGGCAGTATGGCCGCAGTCTTAGGCCTTGAAGATAAGCAAATTGAAGAGGTATGCGAACAAGCAGCACAGGGTCAGATTGTTTCTGCAGCAAATTATAACTCTGCAGGACAAGTTGTCATTGCCGGTCATAAAGAGGCCGTTGAGCGCGCGGTTGAACTGGCAAAAGCAGCAGGTGCCAAACGCACGGTGATTTTGCCCGTAAGTGTTCCATCGCATTGCGCGTTGATGCAAGAAGCAGCAGATCAGTTTGCGCAGCGCCTGGATACGATCAAATTTAATCAGTCTAATGTTCCGGTACTGCAAAATGTTGACGCGACAAGTCGTGAGAATGTTGAGGATATCAAGCTTGCACTTCAACAACAGCTTTGTCAGCCAGTTCGTTGGGTCAAGACGATTCAGGAAATGGTCAAGCAAAATGTCGACACAGTGATTGAATGTGGTCCAGGCAAAGTGTTAAGTGGTTTGATTAAACGAATCGATCGCAGCCTTAATATCCTGCCTATTTTTGATCCAGCATCATTAGATAAAGCACGTGCTGAGCTCACTGCCTGATAATCAGACTTGGGGATGAGGACAAAACAATGAAACTTGAAGGACAAACCGCACTGGTCACGGGTGCAAGTAGAGGTATAGGCCAGTCTATTGCAATGACTTTGGCGAAAGCAGGGGTATATGTCCTTGGTACGGCGACTTCAGAGCAAGGGGTTGAATCGATCAAAAAAAATTTGGCAGACCATGGATTAGAAGGCAGTGCCTATGTTTTAAATGTGGCAGATGAATCTTCAGTTGCAGCATTTGCTGATGCTCTCAAAGCCGATGGTCATAGCCCAAGTATTTTAGTGAATAACGCAGGCATCACAAAAGATAACCTGTTGATACGAATGAAAGATGACGAGTGGGATGATGTTATCAATACGAATCTCAATGCCATCTACAGAATCACAAAAATGTGTTTGCGCGGAATGATGAAAGCGCGGCAAGGAAGAATTATCAACATCACTTCAGTGGTTGCGATGTCAGGCAATCCTGGGCAAACAAATTACGCAGCATCAAAGGCAGGTATGATTGGTTTCACGCGCTCTCTGGCCAGAGAAGTCGGCTCACGAGGTATTACTGTCAATGCTGTTGCGCCAGGGTTTATTGAGACAGATATGACCGATGCCTTAGATGTAGAACAGAAGGATTCGTTGCTCAAACAGATAGCCTTAAATCGCTTGGGAAAAGTCAATGAAATCGCTGAAGTTGTCAAGTTTTTAGCGTCAAATGATGCAGCTTATATTACAGGGGAAACAATTAATGTGAACGGTGGTATGTATATGGGGTAGCGATTATTCGAATATAAAAGTGAGATAATCAAACTATCTTTTTGATTAGAATAGAGAAAATTTATTTATACAACATCCGGGTTGAAAGTTATCTGCATTTCACTAAACTAAGACCCGCTATTCGGCCAACTGGCCGTTAAGGGAGGAGAATTACATCATGAGTAGTGTTGAAGAACGTGTAAAAAAAATCGTAGTAGAGCAGTTAGGGGTAAAAGAAGATGAAGTAACCAGTGAAGCTTCTTTTGTTGATGATTTGGGTGCAGACTCACTGGATACAGTTGAATTAGTTATGGCGCTTGAAGAGGAATTTAAAACAGAAATTCCCGATGAAGAGGCTGAAAAAATCACATCAGTTCAACTCGCAATTGATTACATCAATACACATATGGAGTGACTCTCTTCGTTGAATACTAAAAGGCCGCGTTATTTGATAGCGCGGCCTTTTTCATTTTTATCAGATAATGGTTTCATCTCATGTATAGAACATACATGTGTGCTGCGCGTAAGAAATGCAATAATAGCCTTTATCTCGACACGGATTAGGTAACGATTAAATAAGCGATTTATTAGGATAGGATCAAAACATTGAGTAAAAGACGTGTGGTAGTCACTGGTCTGGGTTTATTAACCCCTGTTGGTAACAATGTAGCAAATACCTGGGAAAATATTCAAAATGGCGTCAGTGGTATCGGCTTGATAGACCATTTTGATACCACTGGTTTTGCTGCGCGCATTGGTGGATCTATAAAGGGCTTTGAGGTTACCGACTATATTCCTCGTAAAGACGCAAAAAAAATGGATCCATTTATCCACTATGGGATGGCTGCGGGGATTGAAGCTGTTGAGGATTCTGGTCTTGAAATCACTGAAGATAATGCTTACAGAGTAGGTGTTGCGATTGGATCAGGAATTGGTGGCTTGCCAGGAATTGAGCATGGCACAGAACAATTTCTAAATGGTGGTGCGCGCAAGATTTCTCCATTCTTTATCCCCAGTACTATCATTAACATGGTCTCTGGACATCTCTCGATAAAATATGGCATGAAAGGGCCAAATTTTTCCATAGTCACAGCCTGTTCAACGGGAACACACAATATTGGTGATGCGGCCAGATTGATCGAATATGGTGATGCTGATGTCATGGTTGCCGGTGGTGCTGAGATGGCAACATCACCAACAGGTCTCGGGGGGTTTGCCTCAGCGAAAGCATTATCAACGCGCAATGACGATCCACAAGCTGCGAGTCGACCCTGGGACAAAGACAGGGATGGTTTTGTACTTGGTGATGGTGCCGGAGTGATGGTATTGGAAGAGTATGAACATGCGAAAAAGCGTGGGGCGAAGATTTATGCTGAATTGGTAGGTTATGGTATGAGTGGCGATGCCTATCACATGACTGCGCCTTCTGAAGGTGGCGAAGGTGCTGCAAGGTGTATGGGAAATGCACTAAAAAATGCAGGACTTAATCCTGAACAGATTGATTATATTAATGCCCACGGGACATCGACCCCTGCTGGTGATGTTGTAGAAACTCGGGCAGTGAAACGAACCTTTGGTGATCACGCACGAAAACTAGCCGTCAGTTCAACCAAGTCCATGATAGGTCATCTACTAGGTGCGGCAGGCGGTGTTGAGGCTGTTTTTTCTGTACTTGCCTTACGCGATCAAGTTGCTCCACCAACAATTAATCTGGATAACCCTGATACAGAATGTGATTTGGACTTCGTACCGCATGAAGCGCGACAAATGAAAATGGAGTTCGCGTTATCGAATTCGTTTGGATTTGGTGGCACTAATGGGACATTAATATTCAGGCGATCTGAATAAATCAACTATTTGTTCCAAATATCCCGGGCAATATCATGTTTCTATTAAATGGTCGTAACACAGATAGCATCGATGTAATGGATCGCGGCTTAAACTACGGTGATGGCCTGTTTGAAACAATTGCCGTCATTGATGAGAAACCACTGTTTTGGGATCAACATTTACAACGGCTCTTATCAGGGTGTGCAAGGCTCAAGATTAATTTTGATGATATTGATATCCTTGAAGCAGAAGTCGAATCACTTTGTAAAAACAATAATCACGCCGTTCTAAAAATCACTATTACCACTGGCGTAGGTGGAAGAGGTTATCAACGACCTGGCGCAGAAATAAAACCTACCAGGCTGCTAGCAATTCATCCTTGGCCAGACTATCCAGACAATTATTCAACAGCAGGGATACAGGCGCATTTGTGCTCTACCCGGCTTGGGCATGCGCCTAGATTCGCTGGCATTAAACATTTAAATAGATTGGAACAAGTGCTGGCTCGTAATGAATGGGATGATGCCAATACCATGGAAGGCTTGATGTTGGACATCAATCACGATGTCGTTGCAGGCACCATGAGCAATCTATTTGTAGTTTATCCCGAGAAGAGATTGTTGACGCCAGATCTTTCCCTGTGTGGTATTGAAGGGATTGTGCGGCAATATATATTGGACCGTAGCTCTGAGCTTGGTTACAAGAGTGAAACAGGCAAGCTGTCATTAGAAGATGTTTATTCTGCTGATGAGATGTTTTTTTGTAATAGCATCGCAGGCATCATGCCGGTGAACAAGTTTGCTGATCATAAATTTTCGTCGCAAGCCACTGCTAATGAGATCAAACAATTTTTAATCTCACGCGAGGTTATTGCGGCATCGTGATACGCGTTTTGTCATTTGTTTTTGCCCTGTCATTTATCGCAGGCGGATTAACGGCATGGTGGTTGTGGCAAGATATGCAGGCGCAGTTAGACTTGCCGATTAACATCGAAACCAACCCTCCGACAACCTACACGATTAAATCAGGTGCGAATCTAAAGAAAATAGGAGAGGACTTAACGCAACGTAAAATATTACGACATCCCTATTATTTTATGCTTGAAGGGCGACTACAGGGTATAGATTCACGTATCAAGGCAGGGGAATATTTACTGCGCCCTGAAACGACACAAAGACAATTACTCACGCAATTTGTCGATGGCAAGGTGGTTCAGTATTCACTGACATTGATCGAAGGTTGGTCATTCAAACAAATTATGCATGCAGTAAGTTCTGATGAAAAACTGGTGAAAACTTTAGCAGATGTCGACAGCAAGTCAGTCATGACCGCAATAGGTTTTCCTGACGTACACCCAGAAGGCCGCTTTTTTCCGGATACTTATCACTTTCCCTCCGGCATGACAGATATTGAGTTCTTGCAGCGAGCCTATACAAAGATGGAACAAGTTCTACAAGAACAATGGGAGAATAAGGAGGCAGGCTTACCGTACAAGACAGCGGACGAAGCATTGATCATGGCCTCAATTATAGAAAAAGAGACTGGGGTCGCTGAAGAGCGTGCCACAATTGCAGGCGTGTTTGTGCGCCGATTGCAGAAGGGTATGAAATTACAGACGGATCCAACGGTTATTTATGCCATGGGAGAGGATTACCGTGGGAATATACGGCGTAAGGATTTGAAAATAGATTCACCGTACAATACTTATTTCTATGCAGGGTTGCCGCCAACACCGATCGCATTGCCTGGTGCAGAAGCCATACATGCAGCGCTGCATCCTGAAGCAGGAGAGACTTACTATTTTGTTGCAAAAGGTGATGGCTCACATTATTTTTCAAAAACATTAAACGAACATAATCGCGCCGTTGCCAAGTACCAACTAGGTAAATAATGTATTCATGAATGCACCAGATAAAGGTTACTTGATTACGCTAGAAGGCATTGAAGGTGCCGGCAAGAGTACGCATATTCAATTTATTGCCGAACAGTTGCAACAGGCAGGCAGAGAGATACTTATCACACGTGAACCCGGCGGAACAAAAATAGGCGAATGCATACGTGAGCTATTGCTTAAAAATAATGTCGAGATGATGCTTGCGGAGACAGAACTTCTTTTGATGTTTGCAGCAAGAGCGCAACATCTGCAGCAAGTTATTTTACCGGCGATGAATGCTAAAAAGATTGTAGTTTGCGATAGATTCACCGATTCAAGCTATGCCTATCAAGGCGGCGGGCGTGGGCTCTCTCTTGAAAGAATCCAACAACTGGAAGCGTGGTTATTTTCAGGAGAATTATCCGGCTTTAAGCCTGATCTTACCTTGTTGCTAGATCTGACGGTTGAAACCGGACTGTCTCGCGCCAAGGCCAGAAGTGAAGCTGATCGGTTCGAAATTGAAACGGTGAGTTTTTTCCAAAATGCACGAGATGTTTTTCTGAAAATTTCAAAAGATGAACCCGAACGTGTCCGAGTGATTGATGCTGAACAGAGTTTAGAGTCTGTTCAATCAGAGATTCTGCAAGTGCTTCAAGATAAGAACTTATGTTAACCACGCAGTTACAGCCATTGCCGTGGCAAATCGACAACTGGAAGTCTTTTCATCTAGCGAATCGTGCAGAGAGAATGGCGCATGCCATTTTATTTACTGGACCCGACGGTATAGGACTGGAACATTTTGCCAAATGTTTAACCGCAGGCCTATTGTGTGAAAATGCCGATGAAAATTCTCTAGCTTGCGGTGATTGCAGATCATGTCATTTAATCAATGGTGAGAGTCATCCAGATTTATTTATGGTTGAACCCGAAGAAACCGGAAAACAAATCAAGGTTGATACGATTAGAAAATTTATCGATTCCATACATCTCAAAAGTCAGTACGGTCGTTATAAAATCGCGGTAATTACCCCCGCAGATGCCATGAACCGAAATGCGGCAAATTCTTTGCTGAAAACACTTGAGGAACCACCAGAGCACTCATTATTAATACTCTTGAGTCACAGACCGAATTTATTACCAATCACGATCAGAAGCCGATGTCAGCAGGTAAGATTTAATCCTGCGTTTGATGACGAAACCGTACATTGGATCGAACAACATTTGCCAGCTGAATTGGCAGCGGATAAGGATGCAAAACATCTACTGACGCAGGCCGGTGGTGCGCCATTAGCAATAGAAGCGATGCTGGAAAGTAGTGTTCTGGAATACCAGACACAATTACTTGAAGATCTATTTGCTATTAAAGGTATGCATGAAGATCCCATCAAGGTCGCAGAACGATGGAAAACCTACGATGCGTCACAGGTGTTTTTATGGCTATCACAACTATTCGCAGACATGGTGCGTCTTAAGGTATTGGTACAGCCAGCCAGAATCAGCGATACCAAGGTCATAGGCCGTTTGCAAGAATTAATAAAACAGTTAGAATTACGCGAGTTGTCAGGTTTTTATCACCTGTTACTTGAAAATTATAGCCTGAGCACTGGCGCAATTAGCTACAATACTCAGGGACTGTTGGAAGATGTGATCATCTTCTGGCAGAATCTAAACGATAAGCAGCAATAATAGAGGGGAAATTTGTGAGCGTACCTGGAGGACGTGATCCAAGACAAGGCATTTTGTCACTATCAATTCGTGATAAAAGTGCGTTGTATGCTTCTTATATGCCGTTCATCAAGAATGGTGGTTTATTTATCCCTACCGCAAAACCCTATAACCTGGGTGATGAAGTCTTCATGTTATTAAGCCTGATGGAAAGCAAAGAAAAGCTGCCTATCGCAGGCCGTATTGTCTGGATAACCCCAAAGGGTTCTCAAGGTAATAAAACGGCGGGTATAGGCGTGCAATTTAGCGAACTCGACAAAGGCGCGACCAGGAGCAAAATCGAAAAGCAATTAGCTGGCGCATTATCATCAGATCGCCCCACACATACTATGTAACTGTGATTATTGAGCCTAGGATTATTAGGTCTGGGGGGAATGGCTCTTACTTAAGCAAAAAATACTGTCATGCTGGGGCATCCCAGCATCCAGTAAACAAAGTGTCCGCGAAGCGGACTCGTTTAATTGACTGGATTCTGGCCTTCGCCAGAATGACGGTAAGGGCATGTCCCTCTGGCATTTTTCCCAGAAACCATGCTCTAAGTAAGTGCTATTAGGGTCTGAGGGCTTTCTCTTCACGCTTCACTTTTTGACGAACTACTTTTCCTATGCTTGTTGATTCACATTGTCATATTCCATTGCTTGGCCAGGAAATGGATGTAAACGAAGTCATTGCTAATGCCAAGGCCTTGGGCGTCGAGCATATGTTATGTGTCTCTGTCGATCTTGAGACCTATCCCGAAATTCTGAACCTGGCCGAGCAACATGAGTGTATTTATGCCTCTGTTGGTGTACATCCAAATACCACAATGCAGGAAGAGGTGAC
>JBLHKO010000060.1:0-11423 GCA_047620145.1 Gammaproteobacteria bacterium
AGTTACCTGCGACTAAAGAGGGTGAGTTTTACTGGCATCACCTGATTAATATGCAGGTTGTAAACGAGCAGAATGAAATACTTGGAGTCGTCACTGAACTCCTCGAGACTGGCGCAAATGATGTGCTGGTTGTCGAAGCTGAAAAGCAGCGATATTTAATACCCTACGTACAGGATGTCTACATTAAAGACATTGATATTGAACAAGGTATTATGCAGGTTGATTGGCAATCTGATTTTTAACAATCATGTAAGGCTACTTGAATGTTACAGGTTGAAGTAATCACTTTATTTCCGGAGATGGTGAATACCGTCACCGAGTATGGAATCACGGGTCGCGCGGCAGAACGTGGGCTACTCAAGGTTAATACCTGGAATCCCAGGGATTATGCAAGTGATAATCATCGGACAGTAGACGACCGGCCCTTCGGGGGAGGTCCAGGGATGGTGATGATGGCTGCGCCTTTATGTGCAGCGATAAAAGAAGCTCGCAGTGTTGGTAAAGCTGAAGGTGTTGAGGGGAAAGCTCATGTCATTCATCTGAGTCCACAAGGCAGGAAGCTGGATCAGAAAGGCGTCATGGAATTGGCGCAACGACAGCATCTGATTTTGATTGCGGGTCGTTATGAAGGTATAGATGAACGAGTTATTGATAAGGAAGTCGATGAAGAATGGTCTATAGGTGACTATGTTCTGAGTGGCGGAGAGTTGGCTGCAATGGTACTGATTGATGTATTAACCAGAACATTGCCGGGTGCTTTAGGTCATGAGGATTCAGCAAAGGAAGATTCGTTTTTTGATGGGTTACTTGATTACCCTCATTACACGAGACCAGAAAAACTTGAATTAGATCAATCTGGAGATTACTTGGCAGGCAAAAGTCAACAGGTACCAGATGTTTTGCTGAGTGGTAACCATGAAGAAATAAGACGTTGGCGTTTGCAGCAGGCCTTGGGACGTACATGGTTAAGAAGGTCAGATTTATTAGAAAATTTACAGTTGAATGCCGAACAGCAAGATTTATTGGAAGCATTTAAGAAAGAACATTTGAAATAAAATTAATTAAGTGGAGTTAGTAAAATGAGCAAAATTATAGAGCAGCTTGAAGCAGAACAAATGACCAAGGAAATACCGGATTTTGCACCTGGAGATACGGTCGTTGTTCAGGTCAAAGTGAAAGAAGGCGAAAGAGAACGTCTGCAGGCATTTGAAGGTGTTGTGATTGCCAAGAAAAATCGTGGTCTGAATTCAGCCTTTACGGTTCGCAAAATATCTCACGGGGAAGGTGTAGAACGTGTTTTCCAGACCTATAGTCAAGGTATTGCCGATATTGAAGTCAAACGTCGCGGCGACGTTCGACGTGCAAAATTGTATTACTTGCGTGATCTCACAGGTAAAGCAGCCAGAATCAAAGAAAAAATCAAATAAAGCCAGGCTTTATTGAAAGTAATATTAAAAGGCCTGTTATACAGGCCTTTTTTTTGGCCAAGGATGGCCTTATGCCGTGAAGGACACGACTGCAAGGATGCGGGAGGTAGAACGAATCAGGAGATAGAGTCGAGGAAGTCCGAGAACGGCGCTGTACAGGATGTACGGTATGTCGCGGCTGCATGGATGCAGAGGAGCGACGTGGATGGGATGCCTGAGTAGAAAATTGCTCCTGAATTACACTAATAAGCTACATCCATGTAACGATACATTTTCGAGACTTCCGCAATTCATGGAGGACGGGTACGGATTATTCCAGAAGGTCTCCTCAGATTTTTCTGACTGACTGAGTTATGATCTTATGATATGACGCAGTCTATAGCAGAAATAAATTCCCGCGATGAAAACATCAATAGAAACGATTGATCGTTTTCTCGACGCACTTTGGATGGAGCGTGGTGTCAGTGATAATACTTTGTCGGCCTATCGGAGTGACTTGCAAAAATACACGTTATGGCTAGACAAAAACAAGAGTGAAATAACGATCGCAGAAGAAAGTCATGTGAGAAATTATTTGGCAAGTATGCAAGGCAGAACGGCAAGAACGATGGCGCGCCATCTTTCAAGCATAAGAAGGTTATATAGTTATCTGGTGCGTGAAGGGATGATGAAGCATGATCCTAGCGCAAGGATAGAAGCGCCAAAGATAGGTAGACAATTACCAAAATCATTAACGGAAACCGAAGTAGAGGAATTACTTAAGGCACCTGATACAGGCACGTCACTTGGGCTACGTGATAGAACTATGTTGGAAATTCTATATGCTTCAGGCTTGCGAGTCTCTGAATTAATTAGTCTGCAAGTTGGACAAGTAAATTTACGACAAGGTGTTGTCCGGGTTTTGGGCAAAGGCAGCAAAGAAAGGCTCGTGCCCTTGGGCGAAGAAGCCGTTGAATGGCTGACACGTTATCAACAGAGTGCAAGAGTCGAGCTTCTAGGGCAAAAAATCAGTGATGCATTGTTTCCAACGAAACGTGGTGCGGCAATGTCACGTCAGGCATTTTGGTATTTAATCAAACGCTACGCTGTTATTACCGGTATTAATAAAACAATTTCACCGCATGTGCTAAGACATGCTTTTGCAACACACCTGTTAAATCATGGTGCTGATCTTAGAGTTGTGCAAATGCTTTTGGGACATAGTGACATTTCAACCACACAAATCTACACGCATGTCGCCAGAGAACGTCTTAAAAACCTCCATGCAGTGCATCATCCAAGAGGGTAATTAGCAGGCTAAAACTTATCCAGATCATCAGGGATAACGGAGAAGATTTCTTCAAAGGTAGTTAATCCTTCTGCAATCTTTTGTGCGCCACTGATGCGTAAACTACGCATACCATGTTTTAAAGCAGTTTTACGTAACTCTTTGGAATCTGTGTCGTTGGTTATCAATTTTTGTAAGTCTGGATTCATGGGTAATATTTCATAAATACCGATACGGCCAAGGTAGCCCGTATGTCGACATTCATCGCAGCCCACCACCTGATAGCATTTTTCTGGTAATTTTATTTTCGATGGTGCGGTCAATACACTCCATGCCTCCTTATCCATTGCTTTAGGTTGTTTGCAGTGCGGGCAAAGTGTTCTGACTAATCGTTGAGCGAGTATGCCTAGTAGGGAGGCATTGATAAGAAACGATTGTACGCCAAGGTCTATGAGTCGAGTGACCGCTGAGGGGGCATCATTTGTATGTAGGCTTGAGAGAACCAAATGCCCTGTTAATGCGGCCTGAACGGCGATATCTGCTGTTTCGTAGTCTCGTATTTCACCGATCATAATTATATCTGGATCTTGCCGAAGCAGCGTGCGAACACCTGTCGCAAAATCTACCTCAATATTTTTTTGTACTTGCATTTGATTAAGTTGGTCATCAACCATTTCGATGGGATCTTCTATGGTGCAGATATTGAATTCCGGGCGGGCTAACTGTTTTAATGCTGAATACAGCGTGGTGGTCTTGCCGGAACCTGTTGGGCCTGTGACCAGAATGATCCCATGTGGATTTTCTGTCATGGTTTTCCAGTGCGTGACGTCATGTTTACTGAAACCCAGATCAGAAAAACTTTTGTAAAGCATTTCCGGATCGAAGATACGTATGACCAGTTTTTCACCAAATGCTGTTGGCATGGTAGAGAGGCGCATCTCAACTTCATCGCCCGAGGGCGATTTGGTTTTTATGCGGCCATCTTGAGGACGACGTCTGTCAGTAACGTCCATACGACCCAGTGATTTCAGTCGGCTGGAGATTGCGCCCATGAGAATGATTGGAAATTCATGAACTTGATGAAGAACGCCATCAATACGAAAACGGATCTTGCCTTTTTCTCTTCGGGGTTCCAGATGGATATCACTGGCACGTTGCTCAAATGCAAATTGAAGTAACCAATCAACGATACTGACGATGTGTTGATCGTTGGCATCGGGTTCGCCCATTTTACCCACTTCAACAAGTTGTTCGAAATTTTGTAATTTTGATTTGGCTTCATCGGAATTGATGACGGCGCCTAAAATAGAACGACTAATGCCGTAAAACTCTACCAAATAACGATTGATATCTTTTGGGTTTACTAAAACACGTTTGATACGAAGTTTTGCTATACGTGAGAGTTCTGGTTCCCATGAATCAAAAAATGGCTCGCAACTTGCGACAGTTAATTCCTGACTGTTTATCTCTATAGGTAAAATCTTGAGATTTGCTGCATACCCTTGAGAAACAAAACTAGTAACCTTGTTTACGTCTATTTTTAGAGGATCAATACGCATATAGGGCATTCTGGTTTTTTCTGCCAGCCACTGAGTGAGTCTCTCAAGCGTTAGTGGATAAGGCTTATCTCCACTACTTTTCCAATTTTCCTCGGCTAGAGTAATTAGAGGATGGGTTTGATGTTTATCATCTGGCTTATGTGAAGTTCTGAACTGTGCAAGCTGCTGTTCGCTAATGAGGCCATCTTGCAGTAACAGTTTCAGGACATAATCCAGTGTCAATTTTTCTTTGCCTGAGGCCGTAATTACTTGTTGTTGCATCTATTCATACCGCCGTGGTCTTATTCGTATCAACTTTAGCATCCATCATACAAATAAGGAATAAAAGTGGCTCTTATTGGAACAGAAATTGGTTTATTATGTCTGACAAGAATGACACTTACTTAAACATGATTTCGAGGACGCGCCAGGTATATGCCTTTACCGTCATTCTGGCGAAGGCCAGAATCTAGTCAAATATACGAGTCCGCTTCGCGGACACTTTGTCTACTGGATGCTGGAATACACCAGCATGACAGAATTTTTTGCTTAAGTAAGTGCCATTAATGTCAGGCAAGATATTACAGAAAATTGTGGTTTGTTTAAGGATAGTAAATTGATATCCATGGCTGTTTTGGGTGAATAACGGAGTATTAGATGAAATTAGTTAAATTAATTAAAGTAGTATTGAAGATAGCCTTGGTGTTCTCTGCATTCAATGTCTTAGCAGCGGAGCAAGTCGAAGAGCGACTAGCCAAAATTTTACAACAGGGATTTCCAGACATAGATGTTTCAAGTGTGAGTTCGACACCTATTGAGAATATCTATGAAGTGGTGATAGGCACAGATGTTGTTTATATGACGGCCGACGGTCGCTTCATCATCAGAGGCGATTTAATAGATATGCAAGAAGGGCAGAACCTTAGTAAGGAAGTGCGTTCACTTGTAAGAGCCAATTTGTTGAAGGCAATACCTGAAAATGAATATATAGAATTTGCATCGAAAAACAGCAAAGATACTATTTATGTTTTTACGGATGTCGATTGTGGGTATTGTCGTAAATTACACAAGGATGTTCCTGAACTCAATGATAATGAGATAACAGTCAGGTATTTGGCTTTCCCGAGGGGAGGGATAAATTCGCCTACTTATCAACAAATGGTGAATATATGGTGCGCTGAAGATCGTCCTCAAGCACTGACCGATGCAAAAAATGGTATGCCAGCTCTAGTTAAAACCAAAGCCAGTTGTAAGAGTCCTGTTAAAGGTCAGTATGCCTTGGGTCGTGAGATGGGAATGACTGGGACACCTGCAATTTTTCTAGAAAATGGTCGGTCATTACCTGGATATATGCCGCCATCTGAATTACTCAGAGAGCTCGGTCGATGAATGATTTTCTTGAGCTTGAGTTAATCCTGATAGTTGATTAATCATTACAGTAGTCACTGAACCATTTTCATCGGTGTTCTCAACCTTGATGGGCAAGTAATGTAGCGCGCTAGCACACCAAAGGATTGATTTTTCTTTTTCTCCAGAATTCTGACGGACAAGTTTCACCGTATTAAATTGTCCGATAGGGGTGTCTAAAGATTCTTCCCCTAGGGAGTTGAAGTGATAAGTTTTAATTTTTGTACCATCCAGGACTGTATAGGTCTTTGGAGTGTGACCCATTTCAAGATCGCGCATAATCTCGATCTGATAGAGTAATTTATCGGATATTCCTGGTTTTAAATCTAGAGTTGAATTTTTACCATTATCGACGGAATAGGCTTGATTTTTACTCCAGTCAAAAACTGTTTCTTTATGACGTTCTTTCTTTTTTTTGATACGCTTATAACTGTAGTCCAAAGGTTGTAATAGTTGATCTAGCAGATGCCAGTGAGATTCTTCAAGGATATGCAATTTATAAAAAAACGAGACCAAGCCTGTTGAATTTGTTTCTGAACGATAGTTAAATTCGCCATTATCAAGTTGACTTAAACTACGATGCATTTCTCCCACTTCCGCGCCTTTCCTGAATATCTTGAATGATGCCTCAAAGGGAGGCGGCAAGTTATCTTCTGCATGTAATGATGATGTACAGAGCAATAGAGTCATCAGGAATAGTTGGGTTGTTTTTTTCATACTAATCACTAAGACCTGTATTCAGTGGTAATATTCGTCAAAATTTATTAATTTAATGAGACTTTATAACTTTATATGGTTATCAACAGCAAATGAAACAGAGATTTACACCAGATAAAACAGCCAAGGTACTGATTGCAGGAGATGTCATCCTCGATAGATTTCTCCATGGTGATACAACAAGGATATCACCAGAAGCACCGGTGCCTGTGGTTCATATAAAAAAAACCGAAGAGCGTCCAGGCGGAGCAGGCAATGTTGCTCTGAATATTTCAAAGTTAGGGGTGCGAACGTGTCTGGTGAGTGTAACAGGGAAAGATGAGTCAGCAGATACGTTAGAAAAATATTTAGTCGATGCAGATGTTGAATGTCGATTTATTCGGCAACAGGGTTTTCCGACAGTAACGAAATTAAGAGTGTTGAGCCAGCATCAACAGCTGATTCGATTGGATTACGAAGCAGATGCACTGCAAATTGATGTTGATAAATTCAGCGAGTTATTTATCCGGCAATTACAAGAAGCCAAGGTCGTAGTTTTCTCTGATTATGCGAAAGGAAGCTTGTCGGGGATTGGTGATCTCATCAAACAGGCAAAAGCCAAGGGATGTACTGTTCTGGTTGATCCCAAAGGGATTGACTTTGCCCGTTATCAGGGCGCGAGTATATTGACGCCAAACCTCAAAGAATTTGAGGCAGTTGTTGGACTCTGTAATGGAGTTGATGAAATTGTTTCAAAGGGCAAAGCTTTATGCGAGACCCTCAAACTAGATGCGCTATTAGTCACACGAGGTAAGGATGGTATGATATTGATTCGTCACACCGGTCAAGTTGTGCATCATCCTTCACGGGCATTGGATGTCTTTGATGTAACAGGGGCAGGCGATACAGTCATCGCAACATTAGCCGCCGCGATTGCTTCGGGTCATGATCTTGTTCACGCAACCGCATTGGCAAATGAGGCGGCGGGCATTGTTGTTGCAAAATTGGGTACAGCTAGTGTCACAGTCGAAGAATTAAATCATGCCGTGATGGAACATCATGTTAAAAATAAAGGCATATTAGATAATGCTCGTTTAGAAACAGTGGTCAATGAAATTAAAAAGCAAGGCGAGACCTTGGTGATGACTAATGGATGTTTTGACATTTTACATGCTGGACATGTGCAATATCTAAAACGGGCAAAACAATTAGGAGACTACTTATTAGTTGCAGTGAATGATGATGCTTCCGTCTTTCGATTGAAAGGAAGTGGTCGACCCGTGAATAAACTAGAAGATCGCATGGCAGTATTGGATGCACTTGAAGTAGTTGATTGGGTTATTCCTTTCGCTGACGACACGCCAGAAAATCTGATTAAGAAGGTTTTACCTGAGGTTTTGGTTAAAGGTGGGGATTATGAGATTAATGAAATAGCAGGTGCTGATGCAGTCATAAAAAACAAGGGCGAAGTAAAAATTCTCACACTACTGGAAGGATGTTCGACCAGTCGTATTATCGAGAGTGTCAGGAGCCAGGAGAAAAAAGACCAGTGATTATTGTGACAGGTGGCGCAGGATTCATTGGAAGCAATTTGGTAAAAGCTTTAAATGATAAAGGATCAAAAGATATATTGGTTGTGGACGATTTAACGGACGGGATCAAATTTAGAAATCTGGTTGATTGTCAGGTGATTGATTATCTAGATAAGGATGAATTTTTACAGCGTGTAAAACAGGAAAATAATTTTCCTGAAAAGATTGAAGCAATTTTTCATCAAGGAGCCTGCTCTTCGACCACCGAATGGGATGGGCGTTACATGATGGGAAATAATTACACCTACTCAAAAGAGCTATTGCATTATTGTTTGAATCGAAAGATTCCCTTTATCTATGCCTCCAGTGCTGCTGTTTATGGCACAGGTGAAAATTTCAAGGAAATAAATGCAAACGAAGCTCCAGTAAATGTCTATGGCTACTCAAAATATTTATTTGATGAATATGTCCGGCGATTTGTATTGAATTCCGAAAGTCAGGCGCCAGAAAGTCAGGTGATTGGTCTACGTTACTTTAATGTTTATGGACCACGGGAACAGCATAAAGGATCTATGGCCAGTGTTGCCTGGCATTTAAACCAGCAGATTCAGGCAACGGGCAAGGTGAAATTATTTGCGGGTAGTGGCGGATATGCAGATGGCGCTCAGAGGCGAGATTTTATCCATGTAGATGATGTTGTTAATGTCAATCTCTGGATGTTGGAGAATGGTTGCAGTGGTATCACCAATGTCGGAACTGGAGCAAGCCGAGCATTTAACGATGTTGCAAACGCGGTTATAAACTGGCATGGGAAAGGGGATATAGAATACATCGAGTTTCCTGAACATCTGCAAGGCAGTTATCAAAGTTATACAGAAGCAGATATCAATTCATTAAGGCAACTGGGTTACAAGAATGATTTTTTATCTGTTGAAGATGGGATAAAGCAATATCTCGATCTTCTTAATCAATAAGACTTATCATTTATAGATCAGAAAATCTTCGAGACCATAACTATTGAGAATAATTTATTCTTGCATCCTTTATCTGCTTACCCCTTTTGTCGTACTACGATTATTTTTGCTTGGTTTTCGCAATTCTGATTATAGGGAACGTTGGGCAGAACGATTTGGTTTTCCAGACAAGATTGATTCACAGAATAAGGTCATCTGGGTGCATGCTGTCTCTGTTGGAGAAGTCCAGGCGGCAAGACCGCTGATTAATAATTTGTTGCAAGAATATTCGGATTACAAAATATTAATCACAACGATGACACCAACGGGAGCTGATTGTGTTAGACAATATTTTGCAGGGGAAGTGAGGCATCTTTATCTTCCCTATGATTTACCAGTGTCTGTTAAGCGTTTTATCTCGATTATTGATCCGGCAATATTACTGGTGATGGAAACGGAGTTGTGGCCAAATTTATTTCACTATTGCAAGGCAAGCAATGTCCCTGTTGTGATTATAAATGCGCGCATGTCGGAAAATTCTGCCTGTGGCTATCGACGCTTTTCATGGTTAACACGTTCAACACTTGAAAGTATTTCATTAATAATAACTCAGGGACAAAAGGACGCAGAACGATTGATAGCACTTGGGGCTGAGAAAAATAAAGTGAAGGTCACCGGAAATTTGAAATTTGATATTAATTTACCACACAGTGTTACTGAACAAGCACAGGCGTTAAGAAGATATCTTTCTGTGAACAGGGCAGTGTGGATAGCTGCGAGTACGCATGAAGGTGAGGAGAAAATAATTCTTGATGCCTTTGATAAAGTTCTGGAGAAACATTCACAGTGTCTTTTAGTTATCGTGCCAAGACATCCTGAGCGTTCAGAAAGCGTTAAAGAATTATGTATTAAGCGTAATCTGAGAGTGCTCTGCAAAAGCGAGAATAAAGAATGTGAGGAAAATATTCAGGTTTTCATTCTTGATAGTTTAGGTGAATTACCTATGTTTTATGCAGCTGCCGATGTTGCATTTGTTGGTGGCAGTCTCACAGAAATTGGTGGTCATAATATGTTAGAGCCCGCCAGTCTTGGTGTGCCCGTCATCATGGGGCCACATGTGTTTAATTTTCAGGAGATTAGTCAGTTGTTGCTGGATCAAGTTGCTGCATGGAAAGTAAATGGTCCCGATGAACTATCTGACAGGGTCAGTTGTCTATTAGATGACGCAAACTTAAGGCATGCTACTGGTGAAAGAGGTCGAAATATTGTTTTAAAGAACCGTGGCAATGTTGAAAAAATTATGAAATTAATACGAAAATTTCTCGGCACGAATGGAACTTAGAATGCATCAGTTACCTAAAAGGTTATAATCACCGAACCCGTTAAAAAATTTATACTTACCTGAAATAATTTTCGATTTAAACTTTGGAGACATATAAAATGCGAATCATTAAAGCTGTTCCTTTTATACTACTGTTAGGTTATTCATCAGTAGTTACTGCAAATGACTTTCCCACAGCAGAGCGTGTTGAATATGTGCTGAATTGCCTGCAGGACATGGGTAGAAATGAGATGGATGATCTACAAACATGTTCATGTCGTATCGATTCTATCGCATCAAATATGTCGTTTGAAACATATAGCTATGCGGTGACTTATGATCGTAATAAAAGAATGACAGGTGAGAAAGGTGGTGTCTTTAGGGATAATAAAGCGGGCAAGTCATTTTCAAAAGAACTCGTAGCAGCTGAAGAAATAGCGGGTGGCCAATGTAAACAGGTTGTGCACATAGTGGCACCGACGGATCTGACCAAGGATGAAAAATACAATCAGATTGAGGAAATTAAGTAGTCGTACAGTTATGATCCGAGTCTTAAAATACGGGTGGAAATACCACCCGTATTGTTGTTGGCTGTTTCAGCATAACCTAAATTATTATTTAATATGCATATAATAAGTCGGTAATAATAATGTCATTTTTTAATCTGAAAATTTAATTTATTTAAGTGTATTTTCGGAAACATTCATAAAGAGGCTACACCACTTACATACACTGGCACTGTCTTTGGCATGCTTGCGTATTCACACACAATTACCTAGACTCTATTCCTCGAAGGCAGATGAGAGTATTGCTGCACCGCGTCAATCAGATGACTTAAGTAGTTGTTGATAAAGATGAAAGTGATATATAATATAATCCTCACTGCAGCTGAGTAAGCAATCATTACGTACAAACTTGCTTGCACAACGTAGTACTTAAACATAGAAGTATAAACATAGAAGTATAAACATAGAAGTATAAACATAGAAGTATAAACTTAGGTAGTACAGGATACGATCGTATAAAATACTATTTTGGAAATATTGTAATCTTTATGGACGCGCACTGATATAGATGGCAATCAACGATATAAAATATATGCCAACAGAAAATAGTTTTCAAAATCGCCTACATGGCAAGTGTAGTTCGCGTGTTTTTCAGCAAGACAACGTATCAATTCAATCTAGTAATAATCTTTCAAGTAAAAATTCTTTTTACAACTCTTTAATGTCTATTGATCTCAGGATATTCGAGAGTTTTCTGTCTACACACGAGATCGAAC
>JBLHKO010000061.1:0-11378 GCA_047620145.1 Gammaproteobacteria bacterium
AACGCACCAGCGTTTTAAAAGTTCCATACCTTCTTGCTACCCAAATTGATTCTTTCAATCAATTTCTACAACCTGATATTGAGGCAGAAGGACGAAAGGATGTTGGTCTTAATGCAGCTTTTAAATCCGTATTTCCAATCGAAAGCTATTCTGGTAATGCGGTGTTGGAATATGTTAGTTACAAGCTGGGAAAACCGGGATTCGATGTAAAGGAATGTCAGCTGCGAGGACTAACATACGCTGCATCATTGAGAGTAAAAGTACGCTTGATAATTTACGATAAAGATGCTGGTCTTAGTAATAAAATTGTCAAGGACATCAAAGAACAGGACGTTTATATGGGTGAAATGCCGTTAATGACAAATAACGGAACCTTTGTGATTAATGGAACAGAAAGGGTTATTGTTTCGCAATTGCACCGCTCACCTGGCGTATTCTTTGAACACGATAAAGGTAAGACTCATTCGTCTGGAAAGCTTTTATATTCTGCAAGGGTTATTCCTTACCGCGGTTCATGGCTGGATTTTGAATTCGATGCAAAAGATATGGTTTATTGTCGTATTGACCGTCGTAGAAAAATACCTGCGACAATATTATTGCGATCTTTAGGTTATTCAACCCAGGAGATACTTGATATTTTCTTCGAGACTAACCGCTTTTCAATCTCCAAGAAAGGTGTGTTTCTGGAACTGATACCTGAGCGACTTAGAGGTGAAATAGTTTCATTTGACATAAATGATAAAAAAGGCAATTTAATTGTTGAAGCTGACAGGAGGATTACCTCGCGTCATATTCGATTAATGGAAACTGCAAAAATAAAATTACTTGAAGTACCTGTTGATTATTTAATTGGGAAGGTTTTAGCTAGGGACATAATTAATAAGGAGACGGGTGAATTATTAGCAAATGCAAATTCTATTATAGACGAGCCAATGTTAGAAACGTTAGCAGAACATGCTGGCATTGAAATCGAAACTTTGTATACCAATGATCTTGATAGAGGTCCTTATATATCAGATACATTGAAAATTGATACAACAACGAATCAGCTAGAGGCGCAGATCGAAATATACAGAATGATGCGTCCTGGTGAGCCACCAACAAAAGAATCTGCTGAAAATCTCTTTAGAAATCTGTTTTTCAGTACAGATAGATATGATTTGTCTGCGGTCGGCAGGATGAAATTTAACAGAAGGGTTGGTCGAAAGGAACTTACAGGTGTTGGCGTTGTATACGATGGTAAATTTTTTAGTGGAAGGAATGATGACTATTCAAAATCACTATTTAAGGATCTTGGTGAATCATCAGATATCATCGACGTATTGAGTACACTCGTTAATATAAGAAATGGTAAGGGAACGGTCGATGATATTGATCACTTGGGAAATAGGCGTGTACGTAGTGTAGGAGAAATGGCAGAAAATCAGTTCAGAGTAGGATTGGTTCGAGTGGAAAGAGCTGTCAAAGAGCGTTTAGGTCTAGCCGAATCTGAAGGTTTAATGCCGCAGGAAATCATCAATGCAAAACCGGTATCAGCGGTGATCCGGGAATTTTTTGGTTCCAGCCAATTATCGCAATTTATGGATCAGAATAATCCTTTATCCGAGATTACACATAAACGTCGAATATCAGCCCTGGGACCGGGTGGATTGACACGTGAGCGAGCTGGATTTGAAGTGCGAGATGTACACCCAACACACTATGGCCGAGTTTGCCCTATTGAGACTCCAGAAGGTCCAAATATTGGATTAATTAATTCCCTGGCAATATATGCAAGAACTAATGAGTTCGGTTTTCTTGAAACTCCATACAGAAAAGTAGTTAAAGGAAAAGCAACTACTCAGATTGATTACCTGTCTGCCATAGAAGAAGGCGATCATATGATTGCACAGGCAAATTCAACTCTAAATGAGAAAGGTGTTTTGATTGATGCGCTTATATCGTGTCGTAATCAAAATGAATTTACTATGTCGACATCTGACCGTATTGAATACATGGACGTGTCTCCTAAACAGATAGTTTCAGTCGCTGCATCACTAATTCCATTCCTGGAGCATGATGATGCCAATCGAGCGTTGATGGGATCAAATATGCAAAGGCAGGCAGTACCAGTTCTCCGCACAGAAAAACCTGTTGTAGGTACTGGAATGGAACGGACCGTTGCAATTGATTCTGGTGTAACAGTTATTGCTGAAAGAGGTGGTATTGTTGATTCTGTTGATGCGGGTAGGATTGTTATTCGTGTAAACGATAATGAGGTAACAGCTGGTGAACCCGGCGTTGATATATATAACCTCACAAAATATACACGTTCTAACCAAAATACTTGTATAAATCAAAAGCCACTGGTCAGCACAGGCGACGAGATAGTCAAAGATGACGTACTTGCCGATGGTCCTTCAACTGATATGGGGGAACTTGCATTAGGTCAGAATCTGATGGTTGCTTTCATGCCATGGAATGGATACAACTTTGAAGATTCAATCCTTATATCTGAACGTCTGGTACAGGAAGACCGGTTTACTTCTCTACATATTCAAGAACTTGCATGTGTTGCTCGCGATACCAAACTTGGGCCTGAAGAAATTTCTGCGGACATTCCTAATGTTAGTGAGAGTGCTCTAAATAAACTGGATGAATCAGGTGTTGTTTTTATTGGTGCCGAAGTCAATCCTGGTGATATTTTAGTAGGTAAAGTAACGCCTAAAGGTGAGACTCAACTTACACCAGAGGAGAAATTGCTACGAGCTATATTTGGTGAGAAGGCTTCTGATGTAAAAGACACCTCTCTACGTGTGCCGTCCGGTATGAACGGTACCGTGATTGATGTTCAAGTTTTTATTCGAGATGGCGTTGAAAAGGATGCTCGTGCACTTGAAATAGAAGAAGCAGAACTGAATCAAGTTAGAAAAGATTTAAATGATCAATTGAGAATCATGGAAGATGGTGTATATCAGCGTATTGAAAAATACTTAATTGGTAAAGTTGCCAATGGAGGTCCTGGAGATTTGGCGAAGGACAGCAAAATTACCAAGCAATACTTGACAGATACTCAGAGAGAAAAATGGTTTGATATTAATTTGCAAAGTGATGATGCAACTCTTGTCCTTGAACAAACCTCACATCAACTGCTTAAGTTACGTAAGGAATTTGATGAGAGATTTGAGGAAAAGCGGACCAAATTAACATCAGGGGATGACCTTGCTCCGGGAGTACTAAAAATGGTAAAGGTCTATCTTGCAGTAAAACGTCGGGTTCAACCAGGCGACAAGATGGCCGGTAGGCATGGGAACAAAGGTGTTATTTCAACCATTGTACCTGTTGAAGATATGCCACATCACGTAGATGGTACGCCAGTAGATGTTGTGCTCAGTCCCTTGGGCGTTCCATCTCGTATGAACGTTGGACAGGTGCTGGAGACTCATTTAGGTTGGGCTGCGAAAGGACTGGGAGAGAAGATCGGAAAGATGATAACTGCCCAGGCTTCAATAAAAAATGTGCGAAAATTTCTGGACGAAGTTTACAACAAGAGTGGAAAAAAAGAAGATATTGATTCGCTTACTGATGATGAAATTATTGAACTCGCCAAAAATCTGAAGGGTGGTGTGCCTATGGCTACTCCAGTGTTTGACGGCGCAAGCGAAGAAGAAATTAAGCGTATGCTAGAGCTGGCAGACCTGCCGCGCAGTGGACAAACAAAGCTGATTGATGGTCGTACTGGTGATATGTTTGATCGCGAAATTACTGTTGGATATATGTACATGCTTAAGCTTAACCACTTGGTAGATGACAAGATGCATGCAAGGTCTACAGGCCCATATAGTCTTGTTACTCAACAGCCTCTAGGCGGTAAAGCACAATTTGGTGGTCAAAGGTTTGGTGAAATGGAAGTTTGGGCGCTTGAAGCATATGGTGCTGCATATACCCTGCAGGAAATGCTTACCGTGAAATCTGATGATGTAAATGGCAGAACCAAGATGTATAAAAATATCGTTGACGGTAACCATTATATGGAAGCTGGCATGCCAGAATCATTCAATGTCTTGCTCAAAGAGATACGGTCATTATGTATCGACATTGAGTTGAAACAAGATTAATTAATATACTAAATAAAGAAACTAAGTCCCTAAGCGGAGGCAGAAAACTTTGAAAGACTTACTAAAACTTCTTAAGCAACAAGGCCAGGTAGAAGAATTCGATAAAATTACTATCGGGCTTGCTTCACCGGAAAAAATTCGTTCGTGGTCGTATGGCGAGGTTAAAAAACCGGAGACTATTAATTACCGGACATTTAAACCAGAACGCGATGGTCTTTTTTGTGCAAAAATATTCGGACCTGTAAAAGATTATGAATGTCTTTGTGGGAAATATAAGAGATTGAAACATCGTGGTGTAGTTTGTGAGAAATGTGGTGTAGAAGTTACCCTTTCAAAAGTTAGACGTGATCGTATGGGGCATATAGAGCTGGCTAGCCCTGTAGCACATATCTGGTTTCTGAAATCGCTTCCATCACGGATGGGATTATTACTTGATATGACCCTCAGAGAAATAGAACGAGTGCTTTATTTTGAGGCATATGTAGTCATAGAACCGGGGATGACACAACTAGAACGTGGGCAACTATTAACTGAAGAAAGTTATCTGGAATCAATTGAGCAATATGGAGATGAGTTTGAAGCAAAAATGGGTGCAGAGGCAATTCATGCGCTTTTAAAATCAATTGAGCTTGATAGTGAGATTGCCAGATTAAGAGGAGAGATCCCGGAAACAAAGTCTGAGACCAAGCTGCGTAAAATAACAAAGCGACTCAAATTACTGGAGGCATTTAATAAGTCTGGTAATAAGCCGGAATGGATGGTCTTAGAAGTTCTGCCAGTTCTTCCTCCAGAATTAAGACCCTTAGTTCCACTTGATGGTGGCAGATTTGCGACGTCAGATTTGAATGATCTTTATAGGAGAGTAATCAATCGAAATAATCGATTAAAGCGATTATTAGATCTGAATGCCCCTGACATTATTGTGCGAAATGAAAAGCGCATGTTACAGGAGTCCGTAGATGCATTATTAGATAATGGTCGGCGTGGACGTGCTATTACCGGAACAAACAAGCTCCCGCTGAAATCTCTTGCAGATATGATTAAAGGCAAGCAGGGACGATTTCGCCAAAATTTACTTGGAAAGCGTGTAGATTATTCAGGTAGGTCTGTAATTGTTGTTGGACCTACCTTAAAACTGCATCAATGTGGTTTGCCGAAAAAGATGGCCCTGGAACTTTTTAAACCATTTATTTTCAGTAAATTGGAAAGAAGAGGTTTGGCCACAACAATTAAAGCGGCAAAAAAATTGGTAGAGAGAGAAGGACCCGAAGTATGGGATGTTCTTGATGATGTTATTCGTGAGCATCCAGTGATGCTAAATCGTGCACCAACACTACATCGGTTGGGCATACAGGCTTTTGAGCCGGTGTTGATTGAAGGGAAGGCAATTCAATTACATCCTTTGGTCTGTACAGCATTTAACGCCGACTTTGATGGTGATCAGATGGCGGTACATATTCCATTATCTATAGAGGCTCAAATGGAGGCCAGAACATTAATGATGTCTACTAATAATGTTCTATCTCCAGCAAATGGTGAGCCTATTATTGTGCCTACCCAGGATGTTGTATTGGGTTTGTATTACATGACCAGAGAGTCGGTTGATGCAAAAGGTACAGGAATGACATTTGCAGATATTGATGAAGTCCACCGCGCCTATGAAGGAAAATTTGTCGGTTTACATGCCAAAGTTAATGTCCGAATTCGACAATATGAGGATATGGAGGATGGAACACAGAATGAAATATTCAGTAAACTAGAAACAACCGTTGGGCGCGCTTTACTGTCACGTATTCTGCCCAAAGGTATGTCGTTTACAAATATTAATCAGTCGATGACTAAAAAGGCAATTTCAAAGTTAATTAATCTTTGTTATCGCACCCAAGGGCTAAAAACAACAGTTATTTTTTGTGATAAATTGATGTATACGGGATTCTTTTACTCATCCAGAGCAGGTGTATCTTTCGGTATTGATGATATGGTTATCCCGGAAGAAAAAAGTTCGATTATTGCCAAAGCAGAGGAACAGGTAAAGCAGTTTGATAAGCAGTATACATCCGGCCTGATTACAGACGGTGAACGTTATAACAAGGTCGTTGATATCTGGTCTCATACAAATGATCAGGTTGCCAAGGCAATGATGGATAAGCTCGGCACAGAAGATGTAACTGATACAAAAGGAAATATTGTCAAACAGCCCTCTTCTAATTCGATCTTTATGATGGCAGATTCAGGTGCCAGAGGGTCTGCAGCACAGATACGACAACTTGCAGGGATGCGCGGATTAATGGCAAAGCCAGATGGCTCTATAATTGAGACACCGATTACAGCTAATTTCAGAGAAGGTCTTAATGTACTTCAATACTTTATTTCAACTCATGGTGCCAGAAAAGGTTTAGCAGATACCGCATTAAAAACAGCGAACTCTGGATATTTAACCCGACGACTTGTTGATGTGGCACAGGATCTGGTTGTTTTAGAAGTGGATTGCGGAACAAGCCTGGGTGTGACTGTTACTTCGACAATTGAAGGTGGCGATGTCATAGAACCCTTGACCGATCGTGTATTGGGACGAGTTTCAGCAGTAGATAATATAAAGCCTGGCACCGATGAGGTAGTTATTCCTGCCAATACACTACTCGATGAGAAAATGCTTGAACTGATTGATGAAGTAGGAATTGACCAGATTATAGTGCGATCTGCTATTACCTGTGAAACCAAGTACGGAATTTGTGCTCGTTGTTATGGTCGCGACCTTGGTCGTGGCCATGAAGTCAATATTGGAGAGGCAGTTGGAGTTGTTGCTGCGCAATCAATTGGCGAGCCTGGTACTCAGTTGACTATGCGCACCTTTCATATTGGTGGCGCGGCATCAAGATCAGTTGCAGTAAACAGTATTGAAGTAAAGTATGGAGGTACGATTAAGCTTCACAATGTGAAATTACTTCAACAAGATAAAGGTACATTAGTTGTTATATCTCGTTCCGGTGAAGTAGGATTAGCAGACGAAGTCGGGAGAGAGCGAGAGCGATATAAAATTCCCTACGGTGCAGTCCTGAAATACTCCGATGGCGATAATGTTAAAGCAGGTACATTGGTTGCATCCTGGGATCCTCATACTCACCCTGTTATCACGGAGGTTGCAGGTAAAGCAGTTTTCTCTGATATTATTGATGGGGTTACAATTAACCGTCATGTCGATGAAATAACAGGATTAACCAATATAATTATACTTGATCCTAAACAACGTCCTAGCCATGCCAAGGATATGAGGCCAGTGGTCAAATTGGTTGATTCGAAAGGTAATGAATTAAAGATTCCAGGCACACAAAACCCGGCACAATATCCATTGCCCCCAAAGGCAATTATTACTGTGGGTGATGGGAAAGAGGTTAAAGTTGGTGATGTCATTGCCAGGTTACCCCAAGAGTCATCGAAAACACGCGACATTACAGGTGGTTTGCCACGCGTTGCTGATTTGTTTGAAGCGAGAAAACCAAAGGAGCCTGCAATTCTGGCAGAAATTACTGGAACAATTAGTTTTGGGAAAGATACAAAGGGCAAGCAACGTTTGGTAATTACCGATCCTAATGGTGAACAGTATGAAGAACTTATCCCAAAATGGCGTCATATAAATGTATTTGAAGGTGAGCATGTTGTAAAAGGAGAAGCGGTGGTTGATGGCCCACCGATGCCTCATGACATACTTAGATTAAAAGGTGTACATGCATTAGCAGAATACATCAGTAATGAGATACAAGAGGTATATCGGCTACAAGGTGTGAAAATTAATGATAAGCACATCGAGGTCATTGTTCGACAAATGCTGCGTAAAGTTGAAATCACACATCCTGGAGATACCGTATTATTAAAAGGGGAGCAGGTTGAAAAAGCACGCTTATTGGAAATAAACGAAGAAATGGCAGTCAATGGAAAAACCGGGGCAGCATATGATCCGGTATTATTAGGGATCACTAAGGCATCGCTCTCAACAGAATCATTCATATCTGCGGCATCATTTCAGGAAACCACTCGTGTGCTTACTGAAGCCAGTGTCAATGGAAAATTTGATGGATTACGAGGATTAAAAGAGAATGTAATTGTTGGTCGCCTAGTACCTGCAGGCACAGGGCTTTCTTATCATACGGATCGCAGAGCTCAAAAGGAAGTTAGCTCCATTACCCCTGATGATTCAATTAATACTGAATCTGAGGGGATTAAAGCGGTTGAATCAGACGAAATTGCAGATCTATTACGAGATGCTGCCCAGGATCAGGCTCAAGGAACGGCCAGTGCTTAAAAATACGGAACATCAGGATAATTTCTTGACAGGATGGGAAGTAAAGCACTAGAATCGCGCCTCTTTGTCACAGATGGATATCGATATAAATCTGTGTGCATATGGCTCTCAGGAAAGCTAGAATTTAGATAAATTCAGCATTAATATTACCTGAGAATTCTTAACCTTATAACCAACGCACGTCTGCTTACGTCGCATTTGTGATGTAAGGCGGTAGATGTGTGCTGCTTATTTAGTAAAAATATATATATTTAAGAAATTAAGACATAAATAAATGGTAACTATAAATCAGCTGGTTAGAAAACCGCGAAAGACCAAGCCAGAAAAGAGCAATGTTCCTGCACTTGAAGGTTGTCCGCAAAAGCGAGGCGTCTGTACTCGTGTCTATACCACTACGCCTAAAAAACCAAATTCCGCACTACGTAAGGTTGCTAGGGTTCGGTTGACCAACGGTGAGGAAGTTACGACCTATATTGGTGGGGAAGGTCATAACCTGCAAGAGCACTCAGTTATATTAATCAGAGGTGGTAGGGTAAAGGATCTCCCCGGTGTTCGTTACCATACCGTAAGAGGTACGCTTGATACCTCAGGTGTTGGCGACCGAAAAAAAGGTCGATCCAAGTACGGCGCAAAGCGCCCTAAATCTTAACTATTATCACTGGCAGATAACTTATGTCTCGTAGAAGAGTTGCTGAAAAAAGAAGTATTCTCCCGGATCCAAAATACGGTGATCAGGTGCTGGCAAAATTTATAAATATGGTCATGCGGAGTGGTAAAAAATCGACTGCAGAAAAAATAGTTTATGGTGCGCTTGATGAAATGAGTAGTCGTAATAAGGGTGCAGATGCATTGGAACTATTTAATAAGGCATTAGGAAATGTGAAACCAGTTATCGAAGTAAAGTCCAGACGAGTGGGAGGGGCAACATATCAGATTCCCATAGAAGTCAGGTCAGATAGAAGTTTGGCTCTGGCGATGAGATGGTTGGTTGATTCAGCCAAAAAACGCAGTGAAAAAAATATGGGTCTACGGCTGGCAGGTGAATTACAAGATGCCTCAGATAACCGTGGTAATGCAATTAAAAAACGTGAAGATACCCATAAAATGGCTGAAGCAAATAAAGCTTTTTCCCATTATCGCTGGTAATCATTATAAAAAAAAATAGAGATTAACTGTGCCAAGAAAAACTCCAATCGATCGATACCGAAATATAGGGATCATGGCGCATATAGATGCGGGTAAAACCACGACTACAGAGCGCATACTCTTTTATACCGGTGTGTCCCATAAGATAGGCGAAGTCCATGATGGCGCTGCGACTATGGACTGGATGGAACAGGAGCAAGAACGAGGTATAACTATTACATCTGCTGCAACAACCTGTTTCTGGAAAGGGATGGCAGGTGATCTGCCCGAACATCGAATTAATATTATTGATACCCCTGGACATGTTGATTTTACTATCGAGGTGGAAAGGTCTTTGCGTGTACTTGATGGAACTTGTGCTGTATTTTGTGCTGTCGGCGGCGTTGAGCCACAATCGGAAACTGTTTGGCGTCAGGCTCATAAATACAAGGTGCCAAGAATGGCGTTTGTTAATAAAATGGATCGTGCCGGGGCAAATTTTCTAAGGGTTGTTGAGCAAATAAAGACACGACTCGGAAGCCAACCAATACCTATCCAATTGCCTATCGGAGCAGAAGAAAATTTTGAGGGAATTGTTGACCTAATAAAGATGAAAGCCATCTATTGGGAAAATGAGAATATGGGCGTTAAGTTTACTGAAAAGGAAATTCCTGAAGATATGCTTGCAAGCTGTAATGAATGGCGGGAAAGAATGGTTGAATCTGCTGCAGAAGCATCTGAAGAATTTATGGATGTTTATCTGAGTGAAAGTACTCTCAGCGAAGAGCAGATTAAGAAAGGCTTGCGTATTCGTACTCTGGCAAACGAAATTGTACCCACGCTTTGTGGTTCAGCCTTCAAAAACAAGGGCGTTCAAACCATGCTTGATGCTGTGGTTGATTACCTGCCGTCACCAGTAGATGTGCCAGCTATTAAAGGAATACTTGATGACAAGGACGCGAGTGCTGGTGAACGTCGATCCTCAGATGAGGAACCATTTTCTGCATTGGCATTTAAAATTGCAACAGATCCATTTGTTGGCACACTTACATTTTTTCGAGTTTACTCTGGCGTTCTAAAATCAGGAGACACAGTATTTAATCCAATTAAAGATAAGAAAGAACGGGTTGGTCGAATATTGCAAATGCACGCCAATAGCCGTGAAGAAATCAAGGAAGTAAGAGCGGGCGATATAGCTGCTGCAGTTGGACTTAAGGATGTCACGACAGGAGAGACGCTTTGTGATCTAAATAAAATTATTACACTCGAACGCATGGAGTTTCCAGAACCCGTCATAGCGGTCGCTGTTGAACCTAAAACTAAGACAGACCAGGAAAAAATGGGAGTTGCCCTGAGTAAGCTTGCTCAGGAAGACCCGTCTTTTCGTGTCCATACCGACGAGGAGTCAGGTCAGACAATTATCTCTGGTATGGGTGAGCTTCATCTGGAAATTATCGTTGATAGAATGAGACGTGAATTTAGCGTTGAGGCAAATGTTGGCAAACCTCAAGTTGCATACAGGGAGACCATTAGACAGGTAAATGAAAAAGCAGAAGGTAAATTTATTCGCCAAAGTGGTGGCCGTGGTCAATATGGTCACGTTGTACTTAGGATCGAGCCGAATCAAACAGGCAAAGGATATGAATTTATAAATAAAATTGTCGGCGGTGCTGTTCCTAAAGAATATGTTGGCGCAGTTGATAAAGGTATACAGGAACAGTTGAAGAACGGTATTATGGCTGGTTACCCTGTAGTAGACGTAATCGTGACGCTATACGACGGGTCGTATCATGATGTTGATTCCAATGAAATGGCATTTAAAATTGCCGGTTCCATGGGATTCAGGGAAGGTGCAG
>JBLHKO010000062.1:0-11375 GCA_047620145.1 Gammaproteobacteria bacterium
CAGGCATTCAGCTTTTCGCAGTTCTATTCATTACCTTCAATATTTTTTCGATAGCCTCATTTCCAGCCTACAGTGTCAGTTTTGAATCTGGTGATTTTTCGGGCAATGTCGATACCACTTTGACTTATGGCTCCGGTTTTAGAGTAGGTAGTGTGGATACTCAGATTGTTGGACTTTCTGGAGACCCTGCCGGGTTATCAGGCGCGGGGGCAGCTACAACGGGAACTGCCTTTTCTGAAAACTCAGATGACGGAAATCAGAATTTCAATAGAGGCAACATCAGTAACATAGGAAAATTCACCACTGAAGTTAAATTTGAATACAAAAACTTTGGTCTTTTTACACGTTTTAATGGATTTAAAGATTACGAAAATGTTAATGCAGGAAATCGATTAGCGCTAAGTGACAAAGCACAGAGGTTGGTAGGCGAAAATGTCAATTTGCAGGATTTGTACGTTTGGGCAGATTTTAATGTTGCCCACATGCCCGCTAGTATTCGTGTCGGTGAGCAGGTAATAAGTTGGGGTGAAAGTACCTTCATTCAAAATGGTATAAACGTCATCAACCCCTTTGATGTGAGTAAACTGCGCACTCCTGGAGCCCAAGTACGTGATGCGCTAACGCCTGTGGGCATGGTGAGTCTCTCCATTGCACCAACGGATGCTTTATCCGTTGAAGGTTATTATCAATACGATTGGGAACGAACTATCATCGAGCCTGTTGGTTCTTATTTCTCAACCAACGATTTTGTCGGCGATGGTGGTCGGAAGGTGATGTTGGGTTTTGGTGGCAGCGCATTTGGCACCGGATTCATTGGTTCTGATAGAGGAACTGCTTTTGGTACTGCTTTAACCGGGCTCATCAATGCGACAATACCTGCGACATCAACCGCATTAGCTGCTTTCAACCCCGACTTTCTGGGTGTTTTACGAGCAGCAGATGACCGGGCGGGGAATGGCGGAGAGTTTGGTTTTGCCTTTCGTTATTTCGCTGAAAATCTAAACGATACAGAATTTGGTTTATTCTTTATTAATCATCACAGTCGAACACCCATTATCAGTGCAGTGACAGGGACAGCCGCAGGAGTGGCTGCTGCGGGGGGTGCTGCAGCAACTCTTAATGCAAGTGCCACGCTACTTGCGGCACTTGGCGGTAGTACTGCGGCTAGGGCAGCCATTGCTGGTGCAGTTGGCACCGATCAATATGCGCGTACTGCGAACTATAAGATTGAATATCCTGAAGATATTCAACGTGTAGGTCTTAGCTTTAATACACAACTACCTAATTCAGGCGTTGCCTTGCAAGGCGAATACACGTTTATTCATGATGCGCCGCTGCAAGTCGATGATGTTGAGTTGTTATTCCAAGCACTATGCCCAATTGCTGCAGTTACAGCTTTTGCTACAACTAACCAGCTTGATTCAGGTTGCGCGAACACAACCACAAATCAGTATCTTCCTGGTTTCATTGAACGGAATGTCAGTCAACTTCAAGTAACTGCGACTCAGGTACTTGGCCCAGTCATTGGTGCTAATCAGGGGGTATTGGTCGGTGAAGTTGGGATTACACATGTGCATGGCATGCCGAAGAAAAGTAATTTACGCCTTAACGGAGCTGGTACCTTCACCAGTGGCAACCCTTTCCATGCTGGTGCTACAGGTGGCCATGCAGGAAAGGCGGCTGAAGACTTTGATAGCTTTGCTGATGCTACTTCATGGGGTTTTCGTATTGCTGGTCGATTGACCTATAACAACCTCATAGGTGCACTGAATTTTTCACCAAGATTTGCCTTTTCTCATGATGTTAGTGGCATAACCCCCGGGCCGGGAGGTAATTTTCTTGAAGGCCGTAAGGCTTTAACTTTAGGTGTGAGCACAGATTATCAAAATAAATGGCAAGCTGATCTGAGTTACACAAATTTTTCAGGCGCAGGTCGATATAATTTATTAAATGACCGTGATTTTGTCGCTTTCAACATGAGTTATGCATTCTAGGATTAAGGATCTCGATATGAATAATAATAAAATAAACTTAATCCTCGGCAGTATTCTGGTAGTAACACTAGCACTGCCTGTATATGCAGAGATGTCTCCAGATGAGGTTGCACGTTTAGGTGTGGACTTGACGCCACTGGGTGGTGAAAAAGCCGGGAATGCTGATGGTTCTATCCCAGCTTGGGATGGTGGATTAACACAAGCGCCTTCTGGCTATACTGAAGGGGGTTATTATGTTGACCCGTATGCTGGTGATGTTGTTAAAGCAACGATTACGTCAGGCAATATGGCTGAGCACGCAGATAATTTAACGGAAGGTCATAAGGCCTTATTGAAGACCTATCCTGATAGCTTCAAGATGAATGTTTATCCAACACATCGTTCAGCCGCAGCCCCACAACATGTTTATGATGCGACCAAACAGATTGCGGCAGCCGCAAAACTCACGGCGGATGGCAATGGCGTTGATAACGCAATTATTGGTATCCCATTTCCAGCGCCATCAAATGGCTTAGAAGCTATCTGGAATCATATCCTTAGATTTCGCGCTGATTTTGCAGAACGTAATATAGCTCAGGCTGCACCTACCCGTGGTGGCAGTTATACCTTAGTAGAATTTTCAGATCAGTTTAATCTTCAATATAACCAGCCAGGGATGACTACTGAGAAGCTGAGCAATATTATTTTATATTTCAAGCAAGAGGTTAAGGCGCCAGCCCGTTTGGCAGGCGGCATTCTTCTGGTACATGAAACCCTAAATCAGAAAGCAGAGAATCGTAAGGCTTGGCTATACAATCCGGGGCAACGTCGAGTCAGGCGTGCACCTAATGTCGCTTTTGACAATCCGGGTACGGCATCTGATGGGATGCGCACGAATGATCAGTTTGATATGTTCAATGGGAGCCCTGAAAGATATAACTGGAAGCTGGTGGGGAAGAAGGAAATGTATGTTCCTTATAACAATTACAAGCTTCAGGATCCTAGTGTTAAATATGCCGATATTTTAAAGCCATTACATATAAATCCTGATATTCCACGCTATGAATTGCACAGAGTCTGGGTTGTAGATGCAACTCTGAAAGAAGGTTCTAGACACCTGTATAAAAGACGTACTTTTTATATCGATGAAGACTCATGGCAGATTTTGACTGTCGATCAGTATGATAACCGTGATCAGTTGTGGCGAGTTTCAGAGGGCTTCGCGATCAATCATTATAACGTGCCTAATTTATGGACTACACTCGAGGTTCATACTGACCTGCAGGCTGGACGATATCTTGCGATCGGTTTAACAAACGAACATAAGCCATATAACTTTAATGCAAATTTTACAGCGAGTGAATTCACACCTTCAGCATTGAGAAGGGCAGGAAAGCGATAAAGTAATTTTCCCTGTTGATGGCTACACTTCGAATTGGTCAAATAAAAAACGCCTGGTATTGCACTTTTGCAGACCAGGCATTTTTTATGTCCATGACTTTATTTGCGATCATTTTATTTAAACATAAATATAGAAACTAATTACTCATGCGAAGTACATTTTCTCTAAGCATATTAATTTCACAAAAGATTTCTTTCTGTTTTTCACTGATAGCAATCATGTTCTTGCCTATTAGTGTTCAGGCCGATGACGATTCTACTAAGGCCAAATTAGCAGCCCAATCAATGTTGTTTGATGGTATATCCAAACAAGGTGTGATGGTGGTAGTTGGTGAACGTGGACATGTGCTTCTTTCATCTAATGATGAAAATTGGGAGCAGATCATCGTACCTACAAGGGCAACACTCACAGGTGTATATTTTCATGATAAGCATAATGGTTGGGCCGTGGGACATGATGCGGTTATTTTACTAACTGCAGATGGCGGTAAACACTGGCAAAAAACATATTACGATCCAGAAGGTGAGATTCCTTTATTCGACGTATGGTTTAAAGACGATAAACAGGGCCTGGCGATAGGGGCTTATGGTCTCTATCTTGTTTCTGATGATGGTGGCGCAAGTTGGAACACCAGTGAAATGAACATCAGCGAAGGCATATCAGGTACTGATACTGAGGAAGAAGAAACCAAAGCTGAGGACAATGATAATTTCCTCGATTCTTATGACGTTCATCTAAATAGTATCGGGTTATCAGACAACGGCAAATTATACATTGCCGCAGAAGCGGGTCAGATATTCAGATCAGATGATTTCGGTGAAAGCTGGGTACCTTTGTCATCTCCCTACATTGGTTCCTTTTTTGGTGTATTACCGTTGGCAGGGGATAGCGTACTAGTCTATGGCTTACGTGGGCACCTTTTCCGATCTGATACTGCAGGTGATAGTTGGCAGGAAATTAAAACTCCAACTCAAGAAATGCTAACAAACGCATTTTTAAAGACGGATGGCGAAATTTATATTACTGGATTAGGCGGTGTAATTCTGAAAAGTACTGATGAGGGGATGAGTTTTTCATTAGTGGAACAAGGTCACCGGGATGGGTTTACCGCAATCATACAGAGCTCTGAAGATAAATTATTTACGGTAGGGGAAAAAGGAGTCGATCTACTTAAGTAGTTCAAGAACTATGTCTGATTCAAAAATTATAAATACGCTGGAAAAAATACTGTTCTCCAATCGTCCATGGGTAATTGGATTTTTTGTATTAGTCACGATTTTCATGTTTTTTTCTGCAACGAAGTTAAAAGTAGATGCAGGGTTTTCAAAACTACTGCCGCTTCAGCATGAATACATGCAAACTTTTACCAAGCATAGAGAAGAATTTGGTGGTGCAAATCGTATCCTTGTTGCATTGATTGCGAAAGATGGCGATATGTTTACCTCTGAGTTTTTTGATGCATTGAAACAAACAACAGATGATGTGTTTTTTATTGAGGGTATCGACCGTACACGTGTTACTTCAATCTTTACGCCTAATGTCAGGTTTACGGAAGTTGTAGAAGACGGTATTGCCGGTGGCAATGTTGTCCCTGATGATTATGAAAACACAGCGGCAGGACGAGCCAGAGTCAAAGAAAATGTTATCAAGGCAGGTATCGTCGGTAGGTTGGTTGCCAATGATTTTTCAGGTGCGCTTATTAGTGCACAACTTTTAGAATTTCATCCTAACACGGGTGAACGTTTGGATTATGTAGACGTTGCAAGACAACTTGAAGAAAATATACGACAGAAACATAACGGCGCTGCTGTTGGTGTAGATATTAATTATCACATAATCGGTTTTGCGAAAGTAATTGGTGATATTACTGAAGGTGCAAAACGAGTCGTTCTTTTTTTTATCATCGCATTATTTATTACAGCACTGTTAGTCTATCTCTATTCGCAATCGATTAAGCTGACTATCATTCCTCTCACCTGTTCATTGGTCGCTGTAGTTTGGCAGTTAGGCATACTTCCTTTGCTGGGTTTTGGTATCGATCCTATGTCCATATTGGTACCATTTTTAATATTTGCAATTGGTGTGAGTCATGGCGTGCAAATGATCAGCTCATTCAGATCAGAAGTCTTTCTTGGGAATAGTAGTCTACATTCTGCCAAGAGGAGTTTCAGACGTTTGTTGGTGCCCGGCACAATTGCATTGGTTAGTGATACCATTGGTTTCATCACTATATTACTGATTGATATTGAAATTATTCAGGAAATGGCAATCACAGCGAGCCTTGGTGTCGCTGTTATTATTTTGACCAATCTGTTTCTTTTACCAGTACTCGTTTCATATATAGATTTAGGTGAAAAATATAGAGCTAAGCTTATTCGTCGCGCAGATACCTTATTACCGTTATGGAAAAAGATAGCTAATGTTTCTGAACGTGGTCCCGCAACAAAAATAATTCTTATCAGTCTCGTCTTACTCGGTTTTGGTATCTGGAAAGGAGCTGATATAAGAATTGGTGATCTGCATCGAGGTGTGCCTGAGTTGCATGGTGACTCGCAATATAATATTGATACAGATATTATTGCTGACCGATTCTCTATCGGTGTTGATCTTATATCAGTAATAGTTGAAACGATTCCGGAAGGTTGTATCAATTATGATGTCATGGATACGATAGATCGTTTTGAATGGGCTATGAGAAATGTCGATGGCGTACAATCAGTTATCGGTCTCCCGACTATTGCCAAACGAATTAATGCCGGTTGGAATGAAGGCAACATTAAATGGCAGGTTTTGCCACGGAATCAATCGGTATTGGTTCAATCTGTTTCTTATGTGCCAACATCATCCGGATTGTTAAACAGTGATTGCAGTGTTATTCCAGTATTAATATTCACCAAGGATCATAAGGCAGAAACAATTACCAATATTGTCGATAATATTAAATCATTCCGGGAACAATTTGACTCAGAGACAATAAAATTTAAGTTAGCAACTGGTAACGTTGGTGTGATGGCAGCAACCAATGAAGAAGTCGATGCCGCACAGTTTCCAATTTTAGTTTATGTGTTCTCGGCAATTATAATATTATGTCTAATTACATTTAGATCGGTGAAGGGCACCTTATGTATCGTTATTCCACTGGCACTAGTTTCAATACTTGCTTATGCTTTGATGACAATTTTAGAGATTGGTCTCAAGGTGAATACCTTACCCGTAGTTGCACTAGGTGTTGGCGTGGGTGTGGATTATGGAATTTATATCTATAGCAGATTGGATAGTCTGTTAAAACAGGGAATGTCACTCAAACAAGCCTATATAGTAACATTACAAATAACCGGCTCTAGTGTTATTTTTACCGGGGTCACATTGGCTATTGGAGTTATTACATGGATATTCTCACCGCTGAAATTTCAGGCAGACATGGGAATATTGCTGACCTTCATGTTTTTGGTGAATATGCTTGGTGCTATTTTATTACTGCCAGCAATTGCTTCAATAATGAAAAACAAGCCTGTTTAATTATTCTAGAGAGGATGTTTCTGGAGGATTTTATTCAACATCAATGATATTAATCGCTACGCAGATTTAATTATCTATTTTTAGGTATGATAATAGTTTAATACGCGCGCAAATATCACCTTCTCTATCTACTGCTTCTACCGTGTGCCATTCTTTAAATCTGCCAGTTTCTCTGATTGCAGTCTCGGCGTTATCCATATCGTCATCACTTAACCTGTACTTATAGATTAAATCGCTACAGGCAGGTTTCAGATAATCAATCTCTGCTTGTTTGAGCCAGGCCTGACATTTGACATGACGGTTTGATAAAGCGGCACGATACATTACTGGATAGTAAGCATCAGCTGCCATGAAGATCGAACCGCCAAAGGTACTGCCGTTAAAATTTCGATTCATAAGTGAAAAACGTAATCTCACATCGACCTCTTTAAAATCATCACTAACGTAAATCACTTTTGTTCGATTGATGAATAATGGCGGATAAAAATTAAAGATAGTCTTGAAGCGAAAAGGGGTGATACGGCTCATAATGATTCAATACAGCAGCTGTTAATAGGATAGTGCCGAATGTACAAGTTTTATTATCTCGTCGGCATGCTCATCAATACTCGTATGATTATTTTTATATTTCCAATGTTTTAAATAACGATCCTGAATCATGGCCAGTGTCATGGTTGCAATAAACCGGTGGTTTATAGATTTTTTGCCTGGACTTATTTTACTTATCAGCACTTCAATTTTTTCAATCATATTCAATTCAATGTTCTTTGAATCCTGTTGATGATCTTTGGGTAAACTGCGGGTTTCAAAATAAAGGAAATAAAACCAGGGATGCAAAATATCAGTGGAATACATGCAATGGCGAATGAGGTCATCCAGCGCTTGTTGAGGATCGTCCTGATCAAGGGCGGATTCAATAATCTCCGAGAAAACAAGCTGAACCAAATCTTTGATGAAAATAGCAATGATATCTTTTGATTCGATACAAGAATAAATTCCACCCATACTCAAACCGGTTTCTCGACAGAGGTCTCGTAAAGACATTTCATGGAAGCCGATTTTAGAAGAAATTTTAAAGGTGGCCTTGAAAATTTTCTCTAGATTATTGACTGCAAATTTCTGTTTTTTGGTTTTTATACTGTCGTTATGCCTTTCAAACAGGGTTGCGTAGACTGATTTACCTTTATAGGCAAAATTTGACTTAAATTGGTCGTATTTCATGGATTACAAGCTATTCTTTTTAAAAAGATTTCCTTCGAGGACTATTTTTCTATTAATAATAGCTGGACAGCTTAACACATTCTGGACTAATATCTCAATTTATAAAAACGAGCGCTCGCTCTTATAATTAGAGCAGGAAGGTATAAAATGACTCTGTTAATTACATTAATTATTATTGCTACATTGGCGGTTCTAGTATTAAAACAGGCAGGCTTACAGGCGTTTACTATAGGGGGCGCTGTTTCATTTGTGGTCGCTTTCGTGGCATCGCTCAATCCTGTTTTCATTGTCTTTCTTGCCATACTTACAATTATAAGTGCTTTATCAAGTATGAAGTCACTGCGTCAGAACAAGATTTCGAAACCTTTCTTCAGCATGTTTAAAAAGATGTTGCCGCCGTTATCAGAGACTGAAAAAGAAGCAATTGATGCCGGTACGGTTTGGTGGGATGGAGAGTTATTTAGTGGAGATCCAGACTGGAATAGTCTAACCAGCATTGAAAAACCGGAATTAAGCAAAGATGAAAAAGATTTCATCGACGGCCCGGTAACTGAATTATGTCGTATGGCAGATGCCTGGAAGGTCAATCATGATTGGAATGTAATCCCGGATCACATTATTCAATACGTTCGAGATAATGGCTTCCTCAGCATGATTATTCCGAAACAGTATGGTGGCTTGGCATTATCCGCGATTGCGCAATCAGAAGTGTTAATTAAATTATCCAATACCGGCGCTGCCATCACCTATCTTGTTGCAGTACCTAATTCATTGGGCCCTGGTGAGCTATTACTTAAATACGGTACCGAAGAACAAAAAGATTTTTATCTTCCTAGATTATCCTCTGGAAAAGAGATTCCCTGTTTTGCATTAACTGCTCCTTTGGCGGGTTCCGATGCGACTTCAATTCCCGATACCGGTGTTGTCTGCAAGGGAATGTGGGAAGGTAAAGAAATTATCGGGATGAAATTAAATTTCAATAAACGTTATATCACCTTGGCACCTATAGCAACTTTGGTGGGGTTAGCATTTAAATTACAGGATCCTGAACATCTTATTGGTGATGTAGATGATTACGGTATCACTTGTGCATTATTACCTCGTGACACAGAAGGGATGAAGATCGGACGTCGTCATCTGCCTATCGGCGATGCCTTTTTAAATGGTCCTATAGAAGGTGAAGATATCTTTGTACCCCTTGATTATATTATCGGCGGAATAGAGATGGCTGGCAAAGGCTGGCGTATGTTGGTTAATTGTTTGTCTGTTGGTCGCTGCATTACTTTGCCTACTGGTGGTGCTGCCTTTGCTAAACGCGCTATCTTAGGTACTACGGCATACACCAGTCTGCGAAAACAATTTGGTATGCAACTGAAAAACTTTGAAGGTATACAAAAACCTTTGGCACGTATGGCCGGTTTGGGTTACATCGTTAATGCCGCACGTATCCATACAATACAATCAGTAGATAATGGTGAAAACCCCGCTGTTCCTTCAGCCATTATTAAATACCACTGTACAGAGATGGGACGCCAATGTGCTATCGATGCAATGGATATTCATGGTGGCAAAGCTGTGATGAAAGGGCCTAAAAATTATGTCGCTGCTGGTTATGAATCAGTTCCCGTTACCATTACTGTTGAAGGCGCAAACATACTGACGCGTAACCTGATGATCTTTGGTCAGGGGGCAACACGTAGTCATCCTTATGTTTTAAAAGAGATGGAGCTTGCACAACAAGAAAGTAGTGATGAAGTTATTGCTGAATTTGATGATGTCCTGTTTAAGCATATTGGTTACAGCATAACCAATGCCGTCCGTTCTTTGTCTTTTGCATTAACCGGTTCACGTATTGCCAGTAATCCTGGCAATCAAAAACTTGCCCCTTATTATGCACACTTAACGCGTTTCAGTTCTGCTTTTGCCTTGATTGCTGATGTTTCCATGCTTTCATTACAGTCTAAATTGAAATTCATGGAAATGTTATCAGCGCGGATGGGTGATCTACTAAGTAATCTGTATCTTGCCAGTATGGTAATTAAACATTACGAAAACGAGGGTTGTCCGGAAGAAGACTTTCCAATTGTGCAATGGGCATTGGAGTATCTAATTCATGAATATCAGGAAGCCTTTAGAGGAATCATAGAAAATTATCCAAATCGTATTTTGGCTCATGGTTTAAAACTTATGGTCTTTCCTCTTGGTATGCACTTCTCTCCACCCAGTGACAAATTGGAGACGAAAATCGTTGAGGTCATCACACAAGATAGCGAAGCAAGGGATCGCCTGACAGCAGGATTATTTTTAGAAGATGCTGACAATAATCCTCTGGGCCATGTCAATGCAGTATTCCTTGAAAGTCTTGGCCTTGAGCCAATAAATGAAAAGATTCGTCAAGCAGTGAAAGAAAAGATTATTCCCAAGTTGCAGGGCTTGGATCTAATTAAAGTCGCTCATGAAGCTGGTGTGATCAGCGATACGGAAGAGAATCAGTTAAAAGGTTTTGATGAACACCTGATGACTGTCATTCATGTCGATGACTTCGATGAACTAGATTTGATTCGTAAGCCTTGTGAAGATGAATCTCAGGTGCCGAACACAAATGTCGCCTGAGAAAAATAATCATATTAAGAGTAAATAATTAGATCATGAAGAAACATTTTGAGAAAGTCGCTGTGCTTGGTGCCGGTGTCATGGGTGCGCAGATTGCCGCATTACTGGCGAATATGAATGTCCCGGTAATTTTATTTGAGTTAGCTACTGATGAGACAGATAAGAATACCTTAAGTAAACAAGCGATTAAACGTTTGACAAAACTTAAGCCAGCTCCATTCGCAACAGGTAGTGTTCAACACGCGATCGAAACGGCTAACTATGATGATGATTTGCTGAAATTAAAAGAATGCGATCTCATCATCGAAGCCATTGCCGAAAACATGGATTGGAAAAAAGATCTTTATGACAAGATCAATGACTTTATAAAAGACGATGCAATACTGGCGACTAATACCTCGGGTCTGAGTATCAATCAGTTAGCTGAAATTCTACCTGATGATAAGAGAGAACAATTTCTCGGAATACATTTCTTTAATCCACCACGTTATATGCACCTGGTGGAATTAATCCCCTGTGCTACTACCAAGCTAGAACATGTCAATTCTCTGGAAGAATTTTTAGTAACCAGTCTGGGCAAGGGTGTAGTTATTGCTAAAGACACACCAAATTTTATTGCCAATCGTATCGGTGTATTTAATTTGATT